>CABSMB010000291.1 GCA_902478705.1 uncultured Collinsella sp.
GAACATAGGCGCTGCCCTGCAAACTAGCAAGCTCCTGAAGCGTTTCTGCCTTTTCGTGAGCGACGAATCCTCCATCCTGCATTTTTGCCCCGAAGACAATACCGCCCATCGCAATGATCGGTCGAGCCAGTACGGAGAAAGCACCGCCCGAAGCAGCTCTTCTTAATGCAGCAGCGTCGTTATCTTTTACCGCCAAAACCTCGATGGGAGACCTAAAATCCATCTAAACACCTCAGATTATTTAGTAGAACCTACAAAGTGATAGAAAGCAATCTCGCGCATAATCAATTCTCCTCTTCATGCCTTATTTTGAAAAACGAAACGCCGGCACCCCTGGCAGCCGCCTCATCAGACGGCATATCACCGTACATCACGCACTTGCAAGACTCGGCGTCATAGTCCCTCATTGCAGCTAGCAGCATTCCCGGCGCCGGCTTACGGCACTCGCAGGGTCCCGTGTAGTCGGGGTGGTGCGGGCAGAAGTACCATGCGTCCACGTGCACGCCGAGCCCCTCTAGCTCGTCTTCCATGCACCGGTGCAGTCGGCGCATGTCAGCCTCGGTGTAGAGGCCCTTGGCGATGCCGGCCTGGTTGGTCACCACGACAACCTTATAGTCGGGGTCGTCGGAGTAGCCGCGCATGATGTCAACCGTGGAGGGGATCAGCTCCAGCTTCTCCGGCTCGTGCAGGTGCCCGGTATCCACGTTGATCGTGCCGTCGCGGTCGAACATGGCGAGCTTCCAGGGTCTGGCGAGCGGCGCGAGCATCGTCTGCGCAAGCTCGTAGTCCCCGGGAACGCCGATGTCGATGAAGCCGCCGGCGCACTCGACGGCGCGCAGCGACCCGTCGCCGACGACGCGCTCGAAGTAGTCGCTCTCCAGGGAGAATTTCTCCGGCATGTTGTCCAGGGCGTCCCCGCGCAGCAGGTATACGCCCGCGTTGATGAGACCCTCCTCGCAAGGGCGCTTCTCGTGGAACGCCGTCAGCGTGCCGTCGGCTTCAACGTCGACCGTGCCGTAGCGCTCGAAGTCCCGCATGCGCTTGACGGCGATGACGGCCGAGGTGCCCTCTGGAGCATCGGCCGCAGAGGCCTCCATGGCGGCGAAATCCACGTCGAGCCAGGTGTCCCCGTTCAGGACGAAGACCCAGTCCGATCGGCACCTGCCGAGCGCCCTCTTCACGGCGCCGCCGGTGAGAAGCGGCGTGTCCTCGGGGCTGTATTCGACTGCCATGCCGCGGTAGGAGTCGCCGAAGAAGCCCTCGATCTGCTCGCGGCGGTAGCCGTCGGCCACGACCGCGCGGTCGAAGCCGGCTGCCGCCAGCTGGTCCATGATGAAACGCAGGAACGGCCTGCCGGCGACGGGCGCCATGGGCTTGCATACGTCGGGCACGACGTGGGCGAGCCTGGTGCCGAAGCCGCCCGCCAGCACTATCGCCTCGCGGTAGGGGCGCATCTACTCGGCACCCCCGAACATGTCCGCCTCCACTGCGGCGCACAGCACGTGGTAGGTGGGTAGGTGCAGCTCCTGGACGCGGAAGACCTCGTCGCGCGGCACGCGGACGCAGACGTCCGAGATGCCGGTGAGCTTTGATTCCTTTGAGCCGGTGAGTGAGATAACGCGGACGCCCTTGGCGCGGGCGACCTTCGCTGCCTCCACGACGTTTGCGGAGTTGCCCGACGTCGAGATGGCGAGCAGGACGTCGCCGGACTCGCCGTAGCCGTAGACCTGCTGGGCGAAGACGCCCACGGCGGCCTCGTCGTTGCCAAACGCGGTGGACAGCGCCGTCTGGGAGACGAGCGAGATGGCGGGCAGCGACCCCTCGAGCCACGCGGGGGCGTCGGCGCCGTTGGCCTCGCGGTAGGCTTCGGAGAAGGAGCCTTCAACCGGGCGCTTGAAGCGGAAGCTCTTCATGAGCTCGCCGACCGTGTGCTCGGAGTCTGCCGCGGAGCCGCCGTTGCCGCACACGAGCAGTTTCTTACCCGCGCGGAAGGACCCGACGATCAGGTCGCGGGCCGCGCGGACCTCGGCCTCGCAGGCCAGCATCTCGGGGTAGTTGTCGAAGAAGGTTGACAGGCACTCGTCGCCCGTCTGGGGGCACTTGGTATCCATTATCGGGATCCCTCCAGGTCGTAGTCCTCGGGCCCGTAGTAGGCGACGGAGGTTCCGCCGTCCTCGAACTCGAACGGTATGTAGAGCAGGTCGGACATCGCGCGGCGCACAGACTCCTGCGCGTCGGGCTCGACGTAAAAGACCAGGAACCCTCCCCCGCCGGCGCCCAGCAGCTTGCCGCCGAGCGCTCCGGCGTTCATGCCGCGCTCGTAG
>CABSMB010000292.1 GCA_902478705.1 uncultured Collinsella sp.
GGTCATCTGTTTTGGGGGATGGCCCGCCTTTTTGTGTCGCTGTCGGCTGTCAACCTGCCAAAAGGGGACAGGCGCCTTCGTGGTGGTTTGGGGTGGTGCTCGCTGCTATCATGGACAACGTTGAATTTCTACGAAGGAGCAGGGCATATGGCGATTCTTTTGGGATGCGATTCCGTCAGCCTAGAGTTTCCCACCAAGCATATTTTCGATAGCGTGACGCTCGGCGTGGGCGAGGGCGACCGTATTGGTATCGTCGGCAAAAACGGCGACGGCAAGTCGACGCTGCTGAGCGTGCTCGCGGGCACGTTGGAGCCCGACGATGGCCGCGTGACGCATCGCCGCGGTACCACGATCGGCCTGCTCGGCCAAAAGGACAACCTGGTCGATACCGATACCGTGCATCATGCCGTTGTGGGCGACACGCCCGAGTACGAGTGGGCATCGAGCCCGCGTACGCGCCAGATCCTCGCCGGCCTCATTAGCGATGTGCCCTGGGAGGGCACGGTGGGCGAGCTTTCGGGCGGCCAGCGCCGCCGCGTGGACCTCGCGCGCCTGCTGATCGGCGACTACGACGTGCTCATGCTCGACGAGCCCACCAACCACCTGGACATGCGCACCATCAACTGGCTCGCACGCCATCTTAAGGCCCGCTGGCAGCGCGGCCAGGGCGCCATGCTCGTGGTCGCGCACGATCGCTGGTTCTTGGACGAGGTCTGCACCAGCATGTGGGAGGTCCACGACGGCCAGGTCGATCCCTTCGAGGGCGGATACTCCGCCTACATCTTGCAGCGCGTGGAGCGCGACCGCATGGCCGCCGTCACCGAGGAGCGCCGCCGCAACATGGCGCGCAAGGAGCTCGCATGGCTGAGCCGCGGCGCCCAGGCCCGCTCCACCAAGCCCAAGTTTCGCGTGGATGCCGCCCGCGAGCTGATTGCCGACGTGCCGCCCGTGCGCGACGAGCTGGAGCTCAAGCGCCTGGCCGTGAGCCGCCTAGGCAAGCAGGTCATCGACGTGGTCGATGTGGACGCCGGCTATGCGGACACCGACGGCGCACCTAAGCAGGTGCTCTCCGACGTGACCTGGCTTATCGGCGCGGGCGACCGCTACGGCCTGCTGGGTGAGAATGGCGCCGGCAAGTCCACGCTGCTCGACGTGATCCAGGGCAAGATCGCGCCCCTGCGCGGCCGCGTGAAGATTGGTCAGACGGTGCGCTTTGGCGTGCTGTCGCAGCAGCTCGAGGAGCTCGAACCCTTTATGGGCGACACGATCCGCGAGGTGCTGAGCAATTACAAGAAGTACTACGTCATCGATGGCAAGGAGACTTCGCCCGAGAAGCTTTGCGAGCGCCTGGGCTTTACGACGCAGCAGCTCTGGAGCCGCATCGGCGACCTTTCGGGCGGCCAGCGCCGTCGCCTGTCGCTGCTGCTGACGATCCTGGACGAGCCCAATGTGCTCATCCTGGACGAGCCGGGCAACGACCTCGATACCGATATGCTGGCGATTGTCGAGGACTTGCTCGACGGCTGGCCCGGCACGCTGATCCTGGTGACGCACGACCGCTTCCTCATGGAGCGCGTGACCGACCAGCAGTGGGCGCTGCTCGACGGCCACCTGACGCATATGCCCGGCGGCGTGGACCAGTACCTGCGCCTGTGCAACGCTACTGCCGAGGGTGAACCCGTGGGCGCGCCGAGCGCCAAGACCGGCACGTTCGACACCGGTGCCGCGGCGGTTGCGGCCGAAAAGCCCAAGACGAGCGGTCAACCCAACGGCCTTTCTAACGCGGAGCGCCAAAAGCTCCGCCGCGAGGTGAGCTCGCTCGAGCGCAAGATGGAGACGCAGCGCGCCCGCGTTGAGGAGGCCGAGGCCGCGATGGCCCAGGTCGATCCCACCAACTACACGGCGCTTGGCGAGCAGCAGGCGAAGATCGACGAGGCGCACGCCGCCATGGACGAGCTTGAGATGGCGTGGCTCGAGGCGAGCGAAAAGCTCGAGGGCGAGGAGTAGACGAGGATGATCAAGGCCGCGTTTTTCGATATCGACGGTACGCTGCTGAGCTTTAAGACCCACCGGATTCCGGCGTCGGCGCAGCAGGTGCTCGACAGCTTTCACGAGCGGGGGATTGCGTGCGTGATCGCCACGGGCCGCCCGACCTACCAGATGCCGGATTGGCTGTTCGACCTGGGCTGGGATGCGTACATTACGCTCTCGGGCCAGCACTGCTTTGATGCCGAGGGCGTCTATCGCAGCTGCCCGATCGATCCGGCCGACGTCGCGGTGATTGTGGACCAGGTGGCGC
>CABSMB010000293.1 GCA_902478705.1 uncultured Collinsella sp.
GACGTGCTGTATCTGCCCATCTTTATGTCAGGGCTTTTGGAGCCGTAACATGCCGCCGGCTCTTCCGGCCCTCCCTTAACCCTCGCTACTCGTCTCCGTCGTTGGGGTCGCCCTTGAGGGTGTTGATGTCCAGGTGCTGGTTGTCGTCCTCTTTTTGCTGCGTTGCCGATTCGGACGCAGTGGGGCCGCGGAATAGCTGGAATCCCTCAAACGCGATTATGCCGAGCAGAGCGATGATGATGACGATAAAGACAACCTTTGCCGCCTGCGAAAACTCCGAAAAGCGCGGCGGTTCTTCTTCGGTGTGGTAATCGGCAGCGCGCTTATCGTCGGCGCCATGGGTATACGACGATGCCGAGGCTGCCTTTACGCTCGCTTGGTTGTAATCGGGAGCGGGCGCTGCGGCAAACGGGTCGCGAGAATAGCCGCTTGACGTTTGGCCGTAATCCTCGGTTTCGATGCGGCTGGCGCGAGGCTGTTCGCTCGGACGGCTGGTATATGCAGCGGCGTTGTCGTATGCGGAGTCGCGTTCCTCGGCAGCCGCAAACAGGGGGTTTACCGGAATGTCGAGCGCCGGCATGCCGCCCGAGGTCTCGTCCAGATCTGCCGCCGCCCAGGAATCAAAGGCAAACTGGCGGTTGGAAAGATCATCCAGATCCATGACAGGCGGCTCGAGCTCGGGCTCAGGAGCCGTGTATGCCGACCGCTGCGGGGCAGCGTAGCGAATCGTGCTGTCTGCCGTGGGGCGCTGTGCCGCTGCAGCGAGAAACGCCGCCGTCTCGGACGGATCGCTAGCAGGACGGGGTGCAGGGGCGGCTTTACGCGTCGCCTGCACGATGGGACGGGTGGCAAAGTCGTCCGCGGGCACGGATGCCGGCGCGGGCGTGGCGGAAGGTGCGTGCTTAGCACTTGTTGGGCGAACCCCGCCGCCCATGAGCTCCTCGGCGGTCCAGGGGCGGTCGCTCATCACGTCGTCGAGGCTCAGCGCAAAAAGGCCCTCTTCGCCCTCGTCAAACGCGTGTTTCGCATGCCTGGCGCCAGAAGCGGTGCCTCCGCGGCCGTTGCGTGATGCGTTGCTCGACCCCATCTTGTCCCATCCTTTCGAAATGCTCACATTCATCGATTATATGGAACTTGCCTTGCGGCCGACTCTCGGATTCGCGCATTCCAGAACTCGCGCCCAAAAGGGGAGGGATGCGGGCGCGCTGACTATTTGTCGTCGGCCTCTGCCTTGGCCTCGTTGAGGTAGCTGTAGAAGCTGTACTTGGAGATGCCAAAGAACTCGCAGGCGCGCTCGCTCGATTTGGAGATAAGGAAGGCGCCGCGGCGGTCGAGGTATCCGATAGCGCGAATGCGCTCGTCCTTGGTCATGAGGGCGGCGGGCTTGCCCACGTACTGCTCGCACTCGCGCAGCAGATCCTCGAGCAGGTCGCCGATGTTTTTGGTGATGGGCTCGGGCTCGGTGTATCCCTTGTCGCCCGTGCCGGTGAGCGCGTCGAGCGAACGCTCAAACGCCTTCATGAGCGTGATGTCAAAGTTGATGCCCATAATGCCAACGGGGTTGCCGGCGTCGTCGCGAATGAAGATGGTCGACGATTTGAGCAGCTTGCCATCGGCGGTCTTGGTGAGGTACGGCGCGCGGTCGTGGACCTCGGCGGCATCCTCGTGCATGGACTCGAGCACAATATGGCTGGGGCCGTCGCCCAGTTTACGTCCGCTGATGTGGCCGTTTTCAATCACCACGATAGAGTGGTCCATGTCCTCGGTCTCCAGATCGTGGACGACGATTTCGCAGTTGGGGCCAAACTGTAGCGCCAGGCTGCGCGCAAGACGCTTGTAAAACTCAATCTGTGCGGGGGTCATAGGTGCCTTCCTAAAAATTAGTTTGGGCTCACTGTGCCATAAACCACACCTGTTCGCAAATAACGAAAGCATCGCTGCGTTATGCGACCGTTCGGCGGCGAAAAGGTACCGATTACGGCAACAAACAATTTGTTAGGTTTTCCATTCAAAAAGTGTGATAGAACAGTGCTAACAAACTTTTTGTTTGGCATCCACATAAAAGTTCAGCCGCATGAATGGGAATGGGCTGAAACGCGTATGCGGGGGCCGGCAAGAGAGAACTTAAGGAGTTCACCGTATGGCCGATAAGATCCAGTGGGCGGGCAACACGATGCCCAAGAGCGATGACAAGCACTTGGGAATCATGAGCCTCGACCACGTGAAGAAGGCCCGCGCCTTCCACCAGTCGTTCCCCCAGTACACCGTCACTCCGCTTGCC
>CABSMB010000294.1 GCA_902478705.1 uncultured Collinsella sp.
CTCCATCGTGGCTCGGTCCTCGCCAAAGCAGTGCAGTACGCAACCGGCCTGGGGCACGCCGACCTCGCGCAACACGTTGTAGGCGTCCACATGCGAGGTGCGCTCCTCGTCCGTATCCTCATGACGCAGATGCAGCTCTACCGGCACATTGCGGCGTACGGCGACCTCGAGTTGGCGCGCCATACAGTCGATCTGCACGTCGTGGGGCGCCGGCGCGATATCGTCGTCATAGTCCATGTGGTAGTCCAGGCCGATTTCGCCAATACCGGCGCATAAGGGATCATCGAGTGCGGCAACGACCTGTGCGTGAACGTCGTCGGTATAGTCCGGTGCGCCATACGGATGCACGCCGGCAAGATACTTGATCTGCGGGATATCCCGCATCGGCAGGATCTCGCGAACCAGCCAGTCGCTATAGTCCGCCACGCTGCGCTTATCGGCAATGGGGTCGAAGACCGTCACCAACAAGTCAATGCCCGCTTCCTTGGCGCGCGCGAGCGTCTCGGGCACTTCCTTGCTCCAAAATGAGAGCAGGTGCGCATGCGTATCGGCAAGCGGCGCCAGCGGCACCGGGCAGGCCACCGTTTTCTTCTTTTTGGTAAACGTCACGCGTTCGACATTAGGCGTCATGGGAAAGCTCCTGAGCCAAGCGGACAAAGGCGGCAACGTCGAGCGTCTCGGCGCGCGTGGTAGGTGCGATACCGCAGGCCTCAAAGGCGGCGTCGAGCACGTCCTTGGCAAAGCCGTTGGCGCTCATGGAGTTGCGGATCGTCTTGCGGCGCTGGGCAAATGCAGCGTCGATCACACGGGCCACAAACTCGCGGTCGATGCCCTCGGGTACCACACCGTCAACGCGATCGATGCGCACCACGGCAGAATCCACATGCGGCGCCGGCATAAAGCAGCGCGGCGGCACCTCAAAGCGCCCCGTCACCTGCGCATACAGGCCGAGCTTTGCCGTGTAGCCGCCATAGGTCTTGTTGCCCGGCGTTGCGGCAATACGATCTGCAACTTCCTTTTGCACCATGACGACAGCGCGCTTAAGCGCGGGCATCGTCTGGAAGAACTGAAGGATGATCGTCGCCGCCACGTTATAGGGCAAGTTCGCGACAAACACCGTAGGTTCACCACCGGCGGCCTGCTCAATCTGCTCCGGCGTCACTTTGAGCGCGTCGCCCATGATAAAGCGGAAGTTGGCATAGTCGGCGGCGTGGGCGTCGAGCACCGGCTCAAGCTCGGGATCGGCCTCAATCGACGTAACGCACGCCGCCTCCTGCAGCAGGGCCAACGTCAGCGTGCCGCAACCCGGGCCGACCTCGAGCACGCGCTCATCGCCCGTAAGCTCAGCGAGCTCGCAGATACGTTCGATCACATGGTTGTCGATCAGGAAGTTTTGGCCCAGGCGATGCTTGGTCGCAAGGCCAAACTCCTCTAGCAGCTCCCTAGTTGCCGTGGGGTTTGCCAAAGGCGAAGTTGTCATGGTTGCCTCCTTAACATGGTGGCTGCATCGTAAAGCAAAAGGGCATGGACCGTTGCGGCCATGCCCTTACATCTAAACAGCAAATTGCCGATATGGCGCGCGGCGGCTTAGCCCAGACGCGGGAACAGCGGCTCGCCCTTCTCGACGGGCTGACCACCGGCAAGCAGGCCCCAAGCGCAAATGCCCTTGAGGTCGTCGCTCGCGGCCTCGTCCTCGCAGGACAGGCGGCGCAGGGCCTCGGCAGAGGTCTGGGGCATGAGCGGCATCAGCAGGTGAGCGGCAATGCGGATGGCCTCGAGCAGGTTGTAGATCACAAACGCCAGCTCGTCAGCCTTGGCCTCGTCCTTGGCAAGTGCCCAAGGCTCGGAGTCCTCGATGTAGTGGTTGGCGGCATGGATGAGCTCCATGACCTCGTCCTTAGCTCCACCGTAATCGAGCACGTCCATCTTGGCCATGTAACGATCGACCAGGCCATCGGCAATTTTTGCCAGCGGGTTGTCGAACGCATCGAACGATGCGGGCTTGGCGGGCGCGCAGCCGTCAAAGTACTTGCCGCTCATGTTGAGCGAACGCGAGATGAGGTTGCCCCAGCTGTTGGCCAGGTCGGCATTGTAGACCTGCTCCATGCGATCGAAGCTGATGGCGCCGTCGGTGCCGGGGACGACGTCGGTCATAAAGTAGTAGCGATAGCCCTCGACGCCCAGCATGTCGATAACGTCCTGCGGAGCAATGGCGTTGCCGCGGCTCTTGGACATCTTCTCGGCCTTGCCGGTCTCGGCATTGCGCA
>CABSMB010000295.1 GCA_902478705.1 uncultured Collinsella sp.
GTGGTGCAGACGTGGCGGCTCTTGATACCGGTGCGGGTAAAAATCCACTCATCCGAGGTATCGAGGAACTCGGACAGCTCGTCATTGGAAACACTGCGCGTAGGAAGCGCCGAGCCTGTTCCAAGAATCGTGAAACCCATCACTAACCTCCTTTGAGTTGTTGACGTGTTTACATCGACCAAGAGAGGATAGCGCATTCTTCGCTTTGTTGACGTGTTAACATTAAATTGTCCAAATGCGACAAAGGCTTCACATTGTGTCTATCTCTCGACACCATTGCGTCATTCACTTATTCATTAAGGAGGTAGCAGCCGCTATGGATGCCCAATTTACGATAGTCGACGTAACCGGATCGACCAACGATGACCTGCTCGAGGCAGGAAAACAGGGTGCGCCGCACGGCACGGGACTTGCCGCCCGCGCGCAAACGGCAGGACGTGGCCGACGCGGCCACAAGTGGGATTCAACCGCCGGCAACCTGTTGCTCTCGATTGTCCTACGTCCATGTGTTGATCCCGCCAAGTACTCTGGCCTTGCCGCCGTCAGCGGCCTAGCGGTACTCGAGGCGCTCGAAAAGCAGGGTCTTGCAAACGAGATTGGCCTCAAATGGCCCAACGACCTCGTCGCACGAGGACATAAGCTCGGCGGCATCTTGGTCGAGGCGGCTCGTGACAACGAGGGCAAGCCCTTTGCCGTCTGCGGCATTGGCGTCAATGTGAACTATGTGCCCTCGGAGGTTCCCGATGGCGGCCTGCCGGCAATCGGTCTGTCAGACCTCAACGAGAATGTTCCCACCGTCGATGTCCTACTCAAGGAGGTCTATCACACCGTCGTAAACGCTGTGGACGCGTGGGCAGATCTGCTCAACGCCATGGAAGAAGACGCTGGTCCGATCGCGCCCGTCCACGATGATTATGTCGCTCATCTCAATTGGATTGGGGAGCAAGTTATCGCCCGTTCCCCTGCCGGTGACGAGCTGGCACGTGGCATCTTTCAAACGGTCGATACCTTTGGTCGCGCGTGCATCGAGACGGAAGACGGCTTGCGATCCTTCCATTTTGAGGAGGCATCGCTGCGTTCCATGGGTAAATAAGGCGCCACAGCCACCCGTTCGACAGCATTACCCGGTCCCCCAAGGCCATCATGCAAAACAAAAGAGCCCCGCTACCGTAATGGCAGCGGGGCTCTGTAAGCTATGAGCGATATCGCTTAGAGCTTGATGTCGATGTCGACGCCAGCGGGGAGGTCGAGACGCATGAGCGAATCAACGGTGCCCGAGGTGGGGTCGAGGATGTCGATGAGGCGCTTATGGGTGCGCATCTCGAACTGCTCACGGGAGTCCTTGTTCACGTGCGGCGAGCGGATAACCGTGTACAGGTTACGCTCGGTGGGCAGGGGGACAGGACCGGAAACGCGAGCACCGGTCTTCTGAGCGGTCTCGACGATGAGCTTCGCGGACTGATCGACGACCTCGTGATCATAGCCCTTGAGGCGAATGCGGATCTTCTGGGTAGCCAACTTAAACCTCCAAAGAGTGCGAGAGATGTTCTCGCGGATTACGTAACAGGGAGCTCGAACTTAGGCGTTCTTGCTCATGACCTCGTCCACGATGGACTTGGGCGCGGGCTCATAAGAGTCGAACTGCATCGTGTAGGATGCACGGCCCTGGGTCTGGGAGCGAAGGTCGGTAGCGTAACCGAACATCTCGCCCAGCGGCACCTTGGCACGGATGAGCTTGCTGTTCTTGCGATCCTCCATGCCCTCGATCTTGCCGCGGCGACCGGAGAGGTTGCCCATAACGTCGCCCATGTACTGCTCGGGGGTCTCGACCTCAACAGCCATGATCGGCTCGAGCAGCTGCGGATCGGACTTCTTGAGGGCGTCCTTGATAGCCATGGAACCGGCGATCTTGAAGGCGGCCTCGGAGGAGTCGACCTCGTGGTAAGAACCGTCGAACAGGGTGACCTTAACGTCGAGGACCGGGAAGCCGGCGATAACACCGGTGTTCAGGGCCTCCTGGATACCCTTGTCGATGGACGGGATGTACTCCTTGGGCACGACGCCGCCAACGATAGCGTTGACGAACTCGTAGCCGAAGCCCTCCTCCATCTTCTCGAGCTTGATGACGGCGTGGCCGTACTGACCGCGACCACCGGACTGACGGACGAACTTGCCCTCAGCCTTCTCGACGTCGTGACCAGCGGTCTCGCGGTAGGCAACCTGCGGGGCGCCCACGTTGGCCTCCACCTTGAACTC
>CABSMB010000296.1 GCA_902478705.1 uncultured Collinsella sp.
ACGTCCTCGGGCTCGCCCATGCGACCGAGCGGAATAGTGGCGATGATGGGCTTGATGACCTCTTCGGGCAGGTTGGCGACCATATCGGTCTTGGTTACGCCTGGGGCAACGGCGTTGACGCGGATGCCCATGGGGGCGAGCTCGCGCGAGAGCGACTGGACCATGCCGTTGACGGCAAACTTGGACGTGGGGTAACCGACGCCGGAGGGCTGGCCGTACTTGGCGACCATCGAGCTTGTGGTAGTGATGGTGCCGCCGTGGCCGGCCTCGGTCATGATCCTGGCGGCAGCTTGGTGACCGTTAAAGACGGCGACGACGTTGAGGTCCATGACCTTTGCGAACTCCTCGGCCGTATAGTTAAGGAGCGGCGAGCGCTGGGAGATGCCGGCATTGTTGACGACCGTGTCCAAGCCGCCCATGTCGGCGGCAGCCTGGGTAAAGGCCTCGGTCACGGCTTCGAGCGAGGTGAGGTCGCAGGAGCGGCCCCAGACCTTGGCGTCGGGATAGGCGGCTGCCAGCTTCTCAACGGCCGCGTCGGCAGTCTCCTGGCGCGAGCCAAAAACGGTGACGGCAGCGCCTTCCTCGATAAAACGGCAGGCGATGGCATAGCCGATACCGCGCGTGCCTCCGGTGATGATTGCTTTCTTGCCCTCGAGCAACATGGTGCTTCCTCTCATCGCGGGCGGACATTCGCAGCACAGCGTAGCGGTAGCCGGAATCGGTCGCGTTTGCATATCGGTGAACGGTAGCCCGCGTTACCGATGAGCGGCTCGCGCAAATATGCTCTGCCGTTGTGCTTAGGGCAGGAGACAAAAGGGCTCCCGTCCCACGTCGGACGGGAGCCCTCAAAGCGCGTATTGCCGGGCGAGCGTTGGGTTAGTTGGCCATAACGCCTTCGGTCCAGGCCTCGACGTCCTCGATACGCAGGACGTTGGCGACTTCGGCCACGCAGTCGACGCTGGCAAGCTCGGCGGCGGCAGCCTGGACGTCCTTCTCGAGCGCGCGGTGCGTCAGGAAGATGACCGAGCAGGCATCGCTGACGCCCGACTTGCCGTCCTCGACCTGGTTGATGAGCGAGATCGAGATGTTGTGCTTGGCAAAGATGTCGACCGTCTCGGACAGGGCGCCCACGCGGTCGGCGACCTTCAGACGCACATAGTACTTGGTCTGGAGCTCGTCCATGGGCTTAAAGGTGAGGTTGTGGCCATAGGGCTCAATCTCGGGCAGCGGAGCCACGCCACGGCTGATCTGCTCGGAGAGCGACAGGATATCGCCCACGACGGCGCTCGCGGTGGGGAAGGAGCCTGCGCCCGCGCCGTAGAACATGGTCTCGCCCACGGCGTCGCCTACCACGTAGACGGCGTTCATGGCGCCGTTGACCTTGGCAAGCATATGGTCTGCCGGGATGAGCGTGGGATGCACACGAACGTCGACACCGGCGTCGGTGTTGCGGGCGATGCCCAGCAGCTTGATGGTGTAGCCGAGCTCGCGGGCCTGGGCGATGTCCTCGGCGCCGATGGTACGGATGCCCTGCTGGTACACATCGTCGGTGGTAACGCGGGTGCCAAAGCCGATGGAGGCGAGGATGGCCGTCTTGCTGGCGGCGTCGAAGCCGTCGACATCGGCGGACGGGTCGGCCTCGGCATAGCCCTTGGCCTGCGCGTCGGCAAGCACGTCAGCGTAATCGGCGCCCTCGGCGTCCATACGCGACAGGATATAGTTGGTGGTGCCGTTGAGGATGCCGGCGATGGTCAGGATCTTGTTACCCACCAGGTCGTGCTCGAGCGTGCTGACGATGGGGATGCCGCCACCGCAGCTGGCCTCGCATTTAATCTGCACGCCGCACTCACGCGCCTTCTCGGCGAGTGTCTCGACATGACGGCCCAGCAGGGCCTTGTTGGCAGAGACGACGTGCTTGCCGTTCTCGAAGGCGGTGGTGAAGATCTCGGTCGCGGGGTGCTCGCCTCCGATGAGCTCGACGACGATATCGACGGCTGGGTCGGTGACGACATCATGCCAGTCACTCGTAAAGGCCTCGCGCTCAATACCGGCTGCTTCAGCCTGCTCCCAGGCAAGCGCGCAGGCGCGGGTCAGCTTAAGGTCGATGCCGTAGGCGGCCAGGTACTCATCGTGGTGGCTCTTAATCAGGCGGGCCACGCCGCCGCCGACGGTTCCCAGACCGATGAGGCCGACGTTCACGGTGCGCAGGGGTTCGCTCATAGATAGCTCCTTCGTGCATCTTATGGATGGATTAAC
>CABSMB010000297.1 GCA_902478705.1 uncultured Collinsella sp.
AAATAGGAGCGTCAGACCAGAAGCGCCCCCGTTCGTAGCTCCGAAGGAGCAGAACGGGGGCGCTTCATTGGTCGAGGACGTTTTCAAAACCAAGCCCGGCCCCGGCCGGAGGGACCACAGGCGCTACAGGTTCTTGACACCCATCGCGCGCATGGCGTTCAGGATGGCGATGATCGCCACGCCTACGTCGCCGAACACGGCAAGCCACATGTTGGCGATGCCGAGCGCCGCAAGCACCAAAATCAGCAGCTTAATACCCAGCGCAAAGATAATGTTCTGCCAAACAATCGACATGGTCTTGCGCGCCACGCGGATCGCGCGGGCGATATTGGACGGCTTGTCATCCATGAGCACGACGTCGGCGGCCTCAATCGCGGCATCCGAGCCCATGGCACCCATGGCGATTCCGACGTCGGCGCGTGTGAGCACGGGCGCATCGTTGATGCCGTCGCCGACAAAGGCGAGCTTGCCCTTGCCGCCCTCGCTCGCAAGCAACGCCTCAACACGCTCGACCTTGTCGCCCGGCAGCAGCTGCGCATGGAATTCGTCGAGACCGAGCTGTTTGGCCACCGCAGCCGCGACTTCCTCGCGATCACCCGTAAGCATGACGGTGTGCTTGACGCCGGCGGCATGCAGGTCGCGGATCGTCTGCTCGGCATCGACCTTAACGGTATCGGCAATCACGATGTGGCCGGCGTACGTGCCATCGACCAGCACGTGCAGGATTGTGCCAACGACCTTGCAATTGGGAGCGTCGATGCCTGCCGCAGCGAGCATCTTGGCGTTACCGACGATGACGCGCTTGCCGTCGATGGTCGCCGCCACGCCGTGGCCCACGTCGTTGGCGGAGTCGCTCACGCGCTTGGAGTCGACCTCGCCCTGATAGGCGGCACGTACGGACTGAGCGATGGGGTGGTCGGAGAACGATTCGGCGAGGGCTGCGACCTCGAGCAGCGACTGTTCGGTGTAGTCTGCCTCGGGGTGTACCGCCACGACCGAGAACGTGCCGTTGGTGAGCGTGCCGGTCTTGTCGAAGACGACGGTGTCAACGTCGGCAAGCGTTTCGAGGTAGTTGGAGCCCTTGATGAGGACGCCCAGCTTGGAGGCGCCGCCGATGCCGCCAAAGAAGCTCAGTGGCACGCTGATCACCAACGCGCACGGGCAGCTGACGACCAGGAAGGTCAGACCGCGCAGGATCCAGTCGGACCAGGCGCCGGTAATCAGGCCTCCGCCGAGCGCGAGCACCGCAGCGGCGCCGGTGACGGCG
The DNA here is from genome assembly GCA_902478705.1 of uncultured Collinsella sp. Taxonomy (GTDB): domain Bacteria; phylum Actinomycetota; class Coriobacteriia; order Coriobacteriales; family Coriobacteriaceae; genus Collinsella. The sequence goes on from CABSMB010000297.1 coordinate 1,268, forward strand.
GGCGTGTAGACGCGTGCGAAGCGCGTGATGAAGTTCTCGGTACGCGCCTTCTTTTCGCTGGCGTTTTCCACGAGCTCCAGGACGCGCGCGACGGTGGACTCGCCAAAGGGCTTGGTGGTGCGCACGTGGATGAGGCCGGTCATGTTGATACAGCCGCTGATGATATCGTCTCCGGTCTTGGCGGGGCGGGGGACCGACTCGCCGGTGAGCGCAGCGGTGTCGAACTGCGTCTCGCCCTCGACGATGACGCCGTCGATGGGCACGCGCTCTCCGGGCTTAACCACGATGACGGTGCCGACGGCGATGTCGTCTGGGAAGACTTGCTCGAGCGTGCCGTCGGGCTGCTCGACGTTGGCGTAGTCGGGCGCGATGTCCATCATGGCGCTGATCGACTTGCGACTCTTGCCCACGGCGTAGGCTTGGAACAGTTCTCCGACCTGGTAGAACAGCATAACGGCGGCGCCTTCGGCCATGTGCGGGTCGGTGTCGGGGAAAAGTACCATGGCAAACGCGCCGATGGTCGCGACGACCATGAGGAAGCTCTCATCGAAGGCCTTGCCGCGGCGGATGTTGTTGAACGCTTTCTGGAGCACGTCGTAGCCGGCGATCAAAAACGGCACCAGGAACAGCGCGAAGCTGGCGTAGATGTCTCCCGGGGCGCCGAAAGCGGCGGTGAGGGTGCCGAACTCGTCGAGGGCGTACGCCACCGCAAAGATGCCCAGCGCGACCAGGATGCGATTTCGCTTATGCTCGAGGGACTCTTTCTTCTTGCGCTTCTTCTTTTTCTTTTTGGGGTCGGCTGCTGCCATGATTCAAACCTCCCATTTGAATGTATGAACACTCGCTCATATGATATCGCGAGCAAAGGCCGCGGCAGGCGCGGCCTTGCAGATCGGCGTAAACCTGGGCTAGCGAATGATCTCGCAGTCCGGCTCGGCGTCGGCGGTGAACTCGACGACGCGGTCCAGGACCTCGTCG
>CABSMB010000298.1 GCA_902478705.1 uncultured Collinsella sp.
AGCGTCAGATGTGTATAAGAGACAGGCTGGGATGGATAAGGCCGAAATGCGGCGGGCGGTGATTGCTCGGCGCGATGCTATTGAACCAGATGTGCGGACGGCGAAGTCTGCCGATGTCTGTGCGCGGCTTGTTGAGCTGTTGGGGCGCGCGGACACCGCGGCCCCGCGCACCGTTGCCGTCTATGCAGTCATCGGTTCCGAGGTTGATCCTGCCGCCTTTGCCGCTGCCGCCGCCGAGCGCGGCTGGCAGGTGGCCTATCCATGCATGCTCTCGGCAGCTGACGCCGCGGCTTGCGGCCAACGCATGTGCATGCGAGCGGTCACCGCCGGCGACGCCGATACGGCCCCGTTCATCGCTCACCCCACGCGAGCCTTTGCTGCCATGGACATCGACAGCGACCGCTTCCCTATCGTGCCTGCCGACTTGATCGACATGGTCGTTGTGCCGCTCGTAGCCTTCGATCGCACCGGCGCACGTCTGGGTTACGGCGGCGGCTGCTATGACCGCTACCTGCCCACGCTCTCGGCATCGTGCCACATCATCGGCATCGCCTTTGACGAGCAGCGCGTCGACCGCGTCCCCACCGACGCCCACGACCTACCGCTACCCAACATCATCAGCGCCTAAACGCCGGCGCGTCTCTCGGCAGCCTAGTGCTCCTCGCCGGCTCGGGCTAGGTCGTAGGGCGTGGTCTGGTAGACGTAGTAGTTGAGCCAGTTGGTGTAGAGCAGCTGAGCCTGGCTGCGCCAGACGTTGCGCGGCTCGGCCGTGGGGTCATCACCCGGGAAATAGTTCGCCGGCACCTGAGGGTTGAGCCCGCGCTTCACGTCGCGCTCGTACTCCAGGCGCAGCGTGTCGGTATCGTACTCGGGATGGCCAAAGACAAAGAAGCGACGACTGTCCGTCGACTTGACAATGTACAGCCCCACCTCGTCAGACACGGCCACGACCTCAAGCTGCGGCTCGGCCTCCACGTCCTCGCGGCGCACATCGGTGTTGCGCGAATGCACGGCATAGAAGCGGTCGTCGAAGCCGCGGACCAGCGGGCTTTGCGGCTTCACCAGATAATGCTCGAACACGCCACTTGCCTTGGCCGGTAGATCGTACTTCTGAATGCCGTAATGGTGATACAGGCCAGCCTGCGCGCCCCAGCAAATGTGCAGCGTAGAGTGCACGTGCGTAGTGGACCAATCCATGATCTGGCAGAGCTCGGGCCAGTAGTCGACCTCCTCGAACGGCATCTGCTCCACGGGCGCGCCCGTGATAATCAGGCCGTCGTAGTGGATGTCGCGGATGTCGTCGAACGTGCGGTAGAACGTCTCCAGGTGACCGGCGCTCACGTGCGTGGCCTCGTGCGTCTTGGTGCGCAGCAGGTCCACCTCCACCTGCAGCGGCGTGTTGGAGAGTTTGCGCATAATCTGCGTCTCGGTGGCGATTTTAGTGGGCATGAGGTTGAGGATGAGCACGCGCAGCGGACGGATGTCCTGGTGCAGCGCGCGGTACTCGGTCATGACAAAGATGTTCTCGCTCTCGAGCTGCGCGGCGGCAGGGAGGGCGTCGGGAATGCGAATGGGCATGGATGCTCCTTACGAGTCAGTTGCAGCTATGGTACAACGAGCGGCCCCATCCGCGCGAGCACATCGCCCAGCGATGCCGTCAGCGGCCCAAATCACTCCAAAAGTAGAGATTAAGGCATGTCCCAAAAATCTACGGCGCTTTAGCCTAGCAAAGTGGCAGCAGGACGCTACAATGGTTCGACGCGAAAAACTCGGCCGAAAGGATACATATATGTACCAGACGCGTAAGATCGGTGTGGTCGGCCAGGGCCACGTAGGAGCACATGTCGCCAATAGCCTGCTTATGCAGGGCATTGCCGATGAACTGTACCTGTGCGATATCAACGAGGCCAAGGTGACGTCCGAGGTTCAGGACCTGCGCGACTCCCTTTCGTTTGTCCCGTACAACACCAAGATCGTCAACTGCTACGACCACTACGAGGAGCTGGCCTGCTGCGACGTCATCGTCAACGCCGCCGGCAAGGTCGCGCTGGCCGCCGGCAGCCGCGACGGCGAGCTGTTCTTTACCACCGACGCCGCCCGCTCCTTTGCCAAGCGCATCGTCGACGCCGGCTTCGACGGCATCTTCGTCTCCATCTCCAACCCCTGCGACGTCGTGTGCACCGAGCTGTGGCACCTGACCGGCTACGATCCCAAGAAGATCATCGGCTCGGGCTGCGGCCTGG
>CABSMB010000299.1 GCA_902478705.1 uncultured Collinsella sp.
GCACGCGTCTCGTGGCGCATGCGGCACGTTTTGGTGCTCGGTTGTTTCCGTTGTGTTACTGCCCAAAGACCTCTTCGGCGATGCGCGCGCTTTCGGCGGCGTCCTTGGCGTAGTAGTCCGCGCCAATCTGCTTGGCGTATTCGGGGGTGAGCACGGCGCCGCCTACGATGATCTTGACGCCCGGCACCTCGGCATGAAGCAGCTTGATGGTCTCCTCCATGGCGACGACCGTGGTGGTCATAAGCGCCGAGAGGCCGACGAGCTTAATGTCGCGCTCCTTGACGGTCTTGAGCACCTCCTGCGGATCGACGTCGCGACCCAGATCAAAGACGGTATAGCCGTAGTTATCGAGCAGCATCTTGACGATGTTCTTACCGATGTCGTGGATATCGCCCTTGACGGTGGCCACGCAGATCTTGCCCTTGTCGGCAATCTCGCCGGCGGGCATCAGGCGTTTGATGGTATCGAAGCCCACGCGCGCGGCCTCGGCCGAGGCCATGAGCTGCGGCAAGAAGAACTTTCCCTGGTCAAAGAGGACTCCGACCTCATCGAGGGCGGGGATAAAGTGGTTGTTGATGAGGTCCATGGCGTCGTGGTCGGCCAGCAGGCGCTCGGTCTCGGCCGCGATTTCGCCCTTGCGGCCCGAGACGACCATGTGGCGGATGGGGTCGCCATCGGCGCTTGCGGTGGTGCTTACGGCGGACGCGGCATCGCTCGATGCAGACTGAGCGGCCGCCGGGTTCGCGGCGATCTTATACGGGTCGGTCCAGCCGGCGTAGCGCTCGATGTATCCGGTCGAGCCCTCGTCCTCGACGCTCAGCACGCGATAGCTGTAGACGGTGTCCATAAAGCGCTTGGAACCCGGGTTCATGATGGGAGCGTCCAGGCCCGCGCCGAAGGCGGCGGCCAAAAAGACCGAGCCCAGCAGCGGGCGGGCGGGCAGACCAAAGCTGATGTTCGACACGCCGAGTGCGCACTTGACGCCCAGGCGCTCCTTGCACAGGGACATGGCGCGCAGGATCTGCTCAGCCTGGCGCTGGTTGGTCGAGGCGGTCATGACCAGACAGTCGATGAGGATGCGGTCCGGGCCGATGCCGTAACGGGCGGCCTCGGCCACAATGCGCTCGGCGATGGCATAGCGTGCCTCGGCGGTATCGGGGATGCCGCCCTCGTCGAGCGTGAGGCCGACGACGTTGGTGCCGTAGTGGGCGACCAGCGGGAAGATCTCATCCATGATCTGCTGTTTGCCGTTAACCGAGTTGATGATGGGCTTGCCGGCGTAACGACGTACGGCGGCCTCGACGGCGGCGGGGTCGGTGGAGTCGATCTGCAGCGGCAGCAGCGTGGAGCCTTGGAGCTGCTCGGTCGCTTGCTGGATGACCTTGACTTCGTCGATCTCGGGCAGGCCCACGTTGACGTCCAGGATGTCGGCGCCTTGCTCCTGCTGGCTGATGCCCTGGCTCACGACGTAGTCCAGGTCGCCGTCGCGTAGGGCCTGCTGCAGGCGCTTTTTGCCGGTGGGGTTGATGCGCTCGCCGATGACGGCGATCTTGTGGCCGTCGCAGGGGAGGTCCACGACCGTCTGGGCGCTCGTGACCGACATGCTGGGCTTGCGGTGACGCGGGCTGGGCGTGTGGTTGTCGATGAGGGTGCGAAGTGCCGCCATGTGCGTGGGCGTGGTACCGCAGCATCCGCCGACGACGCTCACGCCGTCCTCGATCATGCCGGCGACGGCCTCGGCGTACTCGGGCGCCTGGATATCAAAGACGGTATTGCCGTCATCGTCCACGCGGGGCAGTCCCGCATTGGCCTGCACCATAACGGGCTTGTCGGTGACGGTGAGCATACGCGCGGCGAGTCCTCGGAGCTCGGCCGGGCCCTGGCTGCAGTTGATGCCCAGGACGTCGGCGCCGATGGCGTCGAGGGTGATGGCGGCGACCTCGGGGCTCGTGCCCAAGAAGGTGCGGCCGTCTTCCTCAAAGGTCATGGTGGCAAAGACGGGCAGATCGGAATTCTCACGGCAGGCAAGGACCGCCGCCTTGATCTCGGCCAGGTCGGTCATAGTCTCGATAATAAAGAGGTCCACGCCCGCATCGACGCCGGCGCGCACTTCCTCGGCAAAGAGGTCATAGGCCTCGTCAAAGCTGAGGGTACCCAAGGGGCGCAGCAGGGCGCCGATGGGGCCGATGTCGCCGGCGACGTAGCGGGCGCCGGCCTCACGGGCGCAGGCGACAGCGGCGG
>CABSMB010000300.1 GCA_902478705.1 uncultured Collinsella sp.
GGTCACGACGCTCGATGTGAGCGTGGGAGCCGATAGCGCCGACTTTGCCATTGTCGAGCGCCTGCAGGCGGGCGACGTGGTTGTGACGCAGGACATTGGCCTGGCGAGCATGGTGCTCGGACGCGACGCCGCCGCCATCGGCGTGCGCGGACGCGTTTACGACAAGGCAACTATCGACATGCAGCTGTTTATCCGCCACGAAGAAAAGAAAGTGCGCCGCGCCGGAGGACGCACCCGCGGTCCGGCAGCCTTCACCAGCGAGGACCGAGCTCGCTTTAAGCGTAACCTCACCGAGCTGCTGCGCTAGCCGAGTTAGATTTTTGGGACAGCAGGCGCGCCCCGGAACCATAGCTCAACAAAAAACGGACTTCAAAATGCCAGCCCACCGCATTCGCAAATAACGAGGATGGCGATTTTGAAGTCCGTTTTGTTTGGCCTACTTAGAGGCCACAGGCGGACAAGATGAGTCCCCAGCCGGCACCGATGACATACATCATGACCAGGAACAGGGCGTTTTCGCGGGCGCTACGGTTGGTGCGGAACAGCACCAGGTAGCCCACGCCGGCGGAAATAAGCGTACCGGCGAGCATCGGGGCAAGCTGCAGCGCGCCCTCCAGGTACAGCTGCGTAATGACGACGCTGGCGGAGCAGTTGGGAATCAGGCCAACAAGTGCCGAGCCCAGGACGGCGAGCATCTCGTTGCCGCGCAGGAACTGCTCGATCGCCGACTCGCCAAAGGTCTCGAGGACGGCGACCAGGATCAGCGTCACTAGAAAAATGAATACCGACACCTGCACGGTGTGCGAGATCGCGCTGCGGATGATCGATAGGACAGGCGCGCCCTCGTGGGAGTGGCCGTGGTCGTGGTGGTGCTCGTCCGCGTGACCGTGGTCATGGTGGTGCTCATGTCCATGCCCATGCCCATGCTCACCCTCATCCTCATCACAGCCGCAATGGTCGCGCTCGCACAGCTCGTGGATATGGTCGGCGCTCACACCGGCCTCGGCAACCTCGTCGATGATGTCACCGCCGGTGTGGTCGTCGTGCGCGCAGTTCACATGGGCCGGATTGGCAGCGGTCCCCAGCACGGTGCGGCGAATCGCCACATGCGCGCGAGCGTTGCGACGCAACCCGCGAATGGCGGCGTCCACGATGAAGCCCGTGATCAGCGCGATCAGTGCCTTCGATACCAGCAGCATCGCCATGGTCTGCACGGGAACCTGCTCGGCGAGCAGCAGCGGCAGCATCTCATCGGAAGTCGAAAGGAACACCGCGACCAGCGTGCCCAACGTCACGACGCGGCCGGCGTACAGCGTGGCCGCCATGGCCGAAAAACCGCACTGCGGCACGATGCCCAGCAGCGAACCGACAACCGGACCCGCGGCACCCGCGCGCTTGATGGTGCCATTGACGCGGTCGCCCGCAACGTGCTCCAGGGTCTCGAGGGCAAGATACGTTACCAACAAAAACGGCACCAGGGACAGCGTGTCCTTGCCGGCGTCGAGCAGAATATCAATCAGTAAATCCATGACGGATGGAACCTTTCGTGTCTTTCGGCAACATTGTAAAAGTCCTAGCGGTCAACTAGGGTATTGTAGTTGTCCCGGGCGCGGTGCCAATAGTTGCCCATGGTAAACTATCATCTCGCCACAACTCAGTAACCTCGAGCCGCGCGACGCGGCCCGTCCAAGGAGCAGCATATGAATGTTTCGCAAGCACTCGAATACGAGCGCCAGCCGTTTATCCCCATGTTTATCTATGGCGATCACGGCGCCATGGAGTCCGAGCGCCAGAAGGGCGAGGAGGCCCTCAAGGTGCTCGAGACCGAGTACTTTACCGCCGAGGGCGACCCCGGCTTCGACTTTGCCACCGTGCGTGACCTGGCAGACCGCAACCGCGACCTGTGCGACCAGATTGGCGAGGCGCGCCTGCGCAACGTGACGCCCGCGACGCTCTCGCGCGGCCTGTCCGACGCCGATACCTGCGCCGCCATCGGCAAGATGCAAAAGCGCACCGCCGCGTCGGTCATGCGCGAGATCCGCGGCGACCGCGACGCGCTCGGCGTGGCCTACGCCCGCAAGCCCATCCAGGGCACGGTGCTGGGCATCGACATCGAGACCACCGGTCGCGCGCCCGAGCGCGGCTACATTATCAATGTGGGCTGGGAAATCATGGATCTCACCAGCGATGCCGTGCCGCACGACGCCGAAGCGCACTACTG
>CABSMB010000301.1 GCA_902478705.1 uncultured Collinsella sp.
GTCTTTGGGCATCTTGAAGCTACTGTTGCCATCGACGGAAACAGCGCCATTAAAGTCTCCGGACGTATCGTAGAACACGCAGTCAGTAAAAGTCGCCGTGAAGGAATTGGTATTGCCGCCAGTCGTATCCCTGCCCTCACGGAAGAGATGTACAGGGACGGCATACTCTTGGGCGTTGCCCGCCACTGCGCCCGATTCGCCAACATAGCCTTGGACCTTCAGTTTTTCGACCTTGGCGGTTAACTTGCCCTCGGCTCTGCCCAGCGAAATCGCAGGCACCTTTTGGTTAACCCTGCTGCTGTACGAGAGAAAGAAGTTCTGAGAACCGTCGCCAATCCCCAGGCTAACCGAGATGTCACCCGAAGCATTTTTGTAACCACCGTCGTAATAACGGTCGGTCAAAAAGCCGCTTACGGACTGACTCCCTCCATTCTTATCATGAAAGCTGACGCACGGGTTGTTGACACCGATGAACTCGATATTGCTGCCCTGCTTGATGTTGAACAGCCATCGAGTTTGACCAACCGAATTGTGCGTATAGCCGTTCACGTAGACCGTGCCATCGATGTAGATCCTTACAGGGTTAATTCGGGTCGCGCTCGGCGCGTCGATGGTGTAGCCCAAAGAAGGCGTGACCTTACCTTCGGCCGTCTTAAGTACGTAGCTGCCCGGCTCGGTGATTTGGACGGGCTTGTTGTTGACCTGCGTAAGCGAAAGTACCTCCGCCTTCACCCCGTCTGGCATGACCTGCGTCTCGGCGCTGGCCACCGCCGGCGTCGCCACGAGTGCGCATGCTACGGTGGCGATGCCCAGCAGATGCGTCAACACGGCGCGCATCCCCATCTTCTTCTCCCTCATCACAGCTCCCCTTACCCCTATGCTTTCGCGATGTCCGATATCGCTTGGCGCGGCCGGCATGGTCCCTCGCCAGCCGCCAGCTCAAATTGACATATATATCCACCTGGTATTGTGCAACTGCATGTTTTGACACCCTGCCGCTCGGCGCGAGTTGCGTACCGTGGGGCGCAAACGGAACGCACCCCCGCGGGTGGCGCGTGCACGATGTGGCAAAATCGAGGTACTAAGGGGGCCCAATATGCTCAGAATCATCGCCTGCGACGACGACGTCGCCTTTCTAGATAACCTGCACCGCATGATCAACCGCTGGTCGGCCGAGACGGGCACGGCGGTCGATGTTGCACTCGTTACGCGCGGCGAGGACCTGCTGGCACGCCATGCCGCATCGCGCGCCGACATTATCATGCTCGACATGATAATGCCGCTCGTCAACGGCATGGACACCGCCCGCGAGCTGCGCCAATCCGATACCGCCGTGCGCTTGGTTTTTCTGACCTCATCACCCGAGTTCGCGCTTGAGTCCTACGAGGTCCGCGCCTTCGACTACCTGCTCAAACCCGTGACCTACGAGCGCGTGGCGCAACTGCTCGACGAGCTGTCGAGCCTGCGTCCGGCAACGACCGACGAGCTCGTCATCAAGACGTCCTTTGGCTACCATGCCCTGCGCCTATCCGATATCGAATATGCCGAGGCTCGCAACAAGCACGTGGTCTTCCACTTGCGCGATGGCCGCGATATCGAGGCGCTCGAGCCGTTCCGCAGCATCGAGGACCGACTGGCCCAAAACGCGACCTTCTTTAAGTGCCACCGCAGCTACCAGGTCAATCTGCGCAACATCGACCACTTCAACCGCACGGAAATCGTCATGCGCTCGGGCGCGTGCATACCGCTCGCGCGCAGCTGCAAGCAGGGATTCCAAGACGCCTACTTTGCGATGCGGTTCGAGGGCGGGAGACGCTGATGCTTTCCTCGGCAGAACTGGTACTTTGGGCAATCCACCATGCGACGACGTTGCTCTTTGGCGTCTTTGCCTCGGCGGCGCTGTGCGGTGTCGAGATCAACGGCCGCCATTCGCTCGAGCTGGTGGGGGTCGGCGCCGTAACCGGATGTGCATTCGGCCTCGCCAATGCCGTCGGCGGCGAGCTTTTCGCCCGACAGGCTTATCCACTCGTCGTGCATCTGCCGCTTGTCGTCTACCTGTGCGCGCGCTATCGCCTGAGTCCGCTGCTCGCCATCCTGGGCGTTACCAGTGCCTACCTGAGCTGCCAGTTTAGCAACTGGATGGGCATCGCCGCATTCGCCGCCACCGATTCGCAAGTCGCGTACTACGTGGCGCGCA
>CABSMB010000302.1 GCA_902478705.1 uncultured Collinsella sp.
CGGCAGCGTCAGATGTGTATAAGAGACAGGCGCCAAACTCACCGTTCGCGCCCAGACCGAGGCCATCAACGTCTTTGCCAAGAATCTCGAGGGCCTGCTCTCGGCGCGCCCCGTGCGCGGCGCCCGCGTGCTCGCGCTCGATCCGGGTTATCGCACCGGCTGCAAGATCGCCGTCATGGACGAGACCGGCAAGCTGCTCGACCACGGCGTGGTCTATCCCACCAAGCCGCGCCACGACGTCGCCGGCACCAAGCGCGAACTCGCCCGCCTCGTCAAGAAGGACGGCGTCAACACTATCGTCATCGGCAACGGCACCGCCAGCCGTGAGACCGAGGAAGTCGTCTCGGAGTTCATCACCGAGCAGGCACCTGGGCTGCGATACACCATCGTCAACGAGGCCGGCGCATCGGTGTACTCCGCTTCCGAGCTTGCCAGCCAGGAATATCCCGACCTGGACGTCACCGTGCGCGGCGCCATGAGCCTGGGCCGCCGTCTGCAGGACCCGCTGGCAGAGCTCGTCAAGATTCCGCCCCAGTCCATCGGCGTGGGCCAGTACCAGCACGACCTTGACCAGACCGAGCTCTCGCGCACCTTGGGCCACGTGGTGGAGGACGTCGTCAACCGCGTGGGCGTCGACGTCAACACCGCAAGCGCAAGCCTGCTGGGATACGTATCGGGCATCACGCCGAGCGTGGCCAAAAACATCGTGGCGTACCGCGAGGAAAACGGCGCCTTTACAGATCGCCGCCAGCTCAAGAAAGTCCCCAAGCTGGGACCCAAGGCATACCTCAACGCCGCAGGCTTCCTGCGCATCAGCGGCGGCAAGAACCCGCTCGACGCGACAAGCGTCCACCCCGAGAGCTACGAGGTGGCCACGGCCGTCCTGGAGCGCGCCGGCGTTGCGGCAAGCGAACTCAGCCGCGGCGGCGTGCCCGATATCGAGCGCCGTCTGGGCAGCATCTCGGCGCTGGCAAGCGACCTGGACTGCGGCACCCTCACGCTCATCGACATCGTTAACGAACTCAAAAAGCCCGGCCGCGACCCGCGCGACGACGCGCCCGAGGTAGTCTTTAGCCGCTCGGCGCTTTCCATCGACGACCTGGAGCCCGGCATGGAGCTCAAGGGCACGGTGCGCAACGTCGTCGACTTTGGCGCCTTCGTCGACGTGGGCGTGCACCAGGACGGCCTCGTGCACATCTCCAAGCTGGCCAACCGCTTTGTCAAGCACCCGAGCGACGTGGTGCGCGTCGGCGACACGGTGAAGGTGTGGGTCGAAAAAGTCGATCGCGACCGCAAGAAGATCTCGCTCACCATGGTGCAGGGGAAGTAAACCGCCTAAAGCAAGGGTCCCCCCTCTCGCGACGTGCAGAATCGCGAGTATTCTGCAATTTCCGCCGCCCCGAACGCCCCTCAGAGGCAATAAAGTCAAAAACAGCCCCCGTTTTAGCATCATCAGAGCCAAAACGGGGGCTGTTCTATGCTTCAGCTAGCTGGTAAAAGCCTTTACCTTGCTGAATACTCGTGATTTTGCACGTCGCTGCAGGGGGTACCTTTGTCAACGGCAGGATATGGAAGCCAATCACCAACCTACCGGCAAGTTCGTGTCGGCAGCCCCGGTCTTTCCTTTGCCTAGCGCGACCCTCGCGAAGCGCGTGAGCGATAGGGAAAGGAAAGACCGGGGCGAACAACCCACGGCGTAGCCAGCGTTCGCCCTACGGTAGGATATGGAAGCCGAGCGAGGCGATATCCTTGGCAAAGCCGCGGACGGTGTCGAGCGAGACCTCGTACGGATCACGGCCGATGTTCTTGCGCTTGGCCAGGATGCTGTTAGGCACCGTGATGATCTGGCAACCGCAGGCTTCGGCCTGGTAGATGTTGATGAGCTCGCGCGTGGATGCCCACAGGACCTCGCAGTTGGGCTTGACGGCGGCCTTCTTGACCGACTCCGTCACAAACGGAATGGGATCGACGCCGGTATCGGCGATGCGGCCGGCAAAGAGCGAGATGATGGACGGCGTCTCGGCGTCAACGGCCTCGACCATCTCATCGACCTGCTCGGGCGTAAAGATGGTAGTGACGTTGACCTTGATGCCGTCGGCCGAAAGCTTGCGGACCAGCTCGGCGGTGGACTCGCCCTTGGTGGTCACGCACGGAATCTTGACGTAGACGTTCTCGGCC
>CABSMB010000303.1 GCA_902478705.1 uncultured Collinsella sp.
GGGAGCCTCATCCATGGAAATCACGCCGTTAAAGGCATCGATAATCTCTTTATAGCCAATCGCCTGCATCGAAGTCAGGGCATCTCCCAGCCCCTGGTTCATAAGACCGCGAACCTCATCAACAAGACCCTGCTCAAACATCAGGTCGACGCGTAGGTCAATACGCTCGTAAAGCGCCTCGCGATTACGCATCAATCCAAACCACAGAGCGTGATAATGCTCACGCGGAACACTAAACTGCGACTTTTGCTGCGCGTAGGACACGCCATCATCGTGCATCTCGAGCGCGCGAATCACACGACGCACATTATGGGGATGGATGACCGCAGCAGACTCAGGGTCACGCTCGGCAAGCAGCGCGTGCAGCGCCTCCTCGCCAATGCGCTCGGCAAGCTCCTGATACCCCGCGCGGCGATCGTCCTCAAGCTCGCCCGAGGGAAAATCCATCTCATCCAGGGCGGCCTTAAGATACAAGCCTGTACCCCCGCAAAACACCGGTAGACGACCCTCGCTCAGCAAGCGCTCAACATGCACACGAGCGTCTGCCTGATACAACGCCGCAGAATATGCAACGCCCGGTTCAACAATATCGACCAGGCGTAGAGGCGCCGTACATTCCTCAGGTGTCATCTTGGCAGTGCCGATATCCATACCCCGATAGATTTGCATCGCGTCACACGACAGCACTTCGGACGAAAGGCGAGCCGCCAAACGATCTGCGACATCACTTTTACCAACTGCGGTCGGACCGACAATCGCAACGGCAGAAAGGCCTGCCCTGGGAGAAATCATTAGCGCGGCTCGCCCACAACAGATCCGGACAGGTACCACGTCTTGGCAACATCGATGTCAACATCAACGATCTTACCGATCAACTGATCAATGCTGTAGCCCGCGGGAATCGGTGCATGAACAGTCTGATTCTTGGGACTCTTGCCTAACAGGACCGCGTCGTTCTTTTTACTGGTACCTTCAATGAGCGCCGGCACAACGGTGTGGAGCTCACCTTGGTTATACTCGTGCGCCGTGGTCTCGATAACCTTCACCAGACGGTTAAAGCGCTCAAGAATCACCTCATGCGGCGTAGGATCATCAATCTCGGCGGCCGGAGTACCGGCACGCTTGGAATAGATAAACGTATAGGCCTGTGCATAACGGACCGTCTCGGCAAGCGAGAGCGTCTGCTCAAAGTCTTCCTCGGTCTCTCCGGGGAAGCCCACGATGATATCGGTCGAAAGCGCGATATCGGGCATGCGATTGCGGATGCGATCGACGAGCCCCAGATAATCCTCGCGCGTATAGCGACGATTCATCTCTTTAAGGATGCGCGTCGAGCCCGACTGAACTGCCAGGTGCAGCTGCGGCATGACGGCAGGCGTCTCGGCCATAGCGTCGATAGTCTCGGGCAGCAGGTCTTTGGGGTGCGAGGAAGTAAAGAAGATACGCTCTACACCCGTATCGCCCACGGCACGCAACAGGTCGGCAAAGCGCGGCTTGCCAAACAGGTCGCGACCATAGGAGTTGACGTTTTGGCCCAGCAGCGTGACCTCACGCACGCCCTGGCGTACTAGACCGGTTACCTCGTCGACAATCTCCTCGAAAGGACGGCTCTTTTCGCGACCGCGCACATACGGCACGATGCAATAGGTGCAGAAGTTATTACAGCCCGTCATAATGGGGACCCAGGCGTGATACTGGGTCTCGCGATGCCACGGCATGCTCATCGCATCCGTGTCCTCGTGCTCATTGGTGCGAATATGGCGCTTGCCGTCCAAGAATGCCTCGGCAATGAGCTCGGCCACATGCGCGATGGAATGCGTGCCAAAGATAACATTGACGTTATCGACATTCGTGAGCAGACCCTCGCCGTCGCGCTGCGCGATGCAGCCGCCCACGGCGACCACGCGCTTGCCCGAGGGCGAAGGCGGGAGGCTCTTACAAGAGTTGCACTGACCGTACAGACGGGTGTCAGCGGCCTCTCGAACGCAGCACGTCATGAACACGACAATGTCAGCATGCTCCGGATCGAGCGCCATAAGGCAGCCATACGAGTCGAGCAGGCCACTCACGCGCTCGGAGTCGTGCTGATTCATCTGGCAGCCAAAGGCGCGGATAAAGTAGGTTTTACCGGCAAGAATATCGCGTACAGAACGCTGGTCCATGTGCATAAGT
>CABSMB010000304.1 GCA_902478705.1 uncultured Collinsella sp.
GTCGGGGACGTTGGGCGCAAAGGGGTCGGCCACGGCGAGCGGGTCGGGAGCGGCGGCACGGGGCGTCGGCTGCTGGGGCATGGCGGCGGGGTGCTGTTGCTGCGGAGCGGCAAACTGCTGCTTGCCGGCGCGGGGAGCGCTAGCGGCGCGGCTTGCGGCGGAGTTGTTCTGGCCCAGGCCATTTTGGTAGGCGCGCTCTTCCTCGTACAGGCGGCCGAGCGTGGGAGCATCGACGTTCTCGGCAAAGACCGAGAACTTGCCGGCGCGCAGCTGCGGGTCGATCATAAAGCGAACGAGGGGCTCACCGACAAAGACGTAGCGGCGCTTCTCGGCCTGTGCCTTCACAAACTCGCGGACCTCGCGCGAAAGCTCGGGGTAGAACGGGGCGAGCATGGGATCGTCGTCGGCGGCGATCAGGATGGTATAGAGTGCCGGCGCGGTGTTGACGCCGTTGATCACCAGAGTCTGATCCTCCATGTCGCGAGCGGCCTGCTTGGCAAGCTTCTTAAAGGAGAACGGGGCACGGGTGGCACCGAAGATGCCGGCCACGTGGTCCTCGAAGATGTTCAGGAAGTTCACGAAAGATCACTCTCCGTATAGGTTCTTTGGTATCCGAGCAAATATAGGCATATCCCAACGATTATAGAGGATAGGATTCCCGCAACCGTCGCCTTGACGACGACCGCGGCCGCAAGGCCGGCAATTTCCATATGGTGTGCAAGACAAAGCGACGTCGCGCAGCCGATGCCGCAGACGGCGATGGCGGCGATGGCGGCAAGGTTTGAGCCCTGCTCGGCACGCTTGGCATGGGCGTTGAGCAGCAGGGATGTCAGCGCAGCTGTCGCCGCGACCAGCACAATGGCGGCCCAGAGGAACGCGTCGCCCAGCGCCGCGGCGACGTTGCCGAGCCCCAACACACCTCCAGCGGAAAGCGCGACCGTGGCCAGGCGGGCGAAAAGCACGCCCATCCCCGTGGCGGCGGCAGCGCTTGCCGGGCCGAGCCAAAAGGCAGCGATGCCGCCGGCGACTCCGGCGGCAAGGAGGACGTCGCCAGTTAGACAGCCAAGCGCAAGCGCGCAGGTGAGTGCGGTGCTCGCGGCGGCCTCGGTGCGGCCCCAGGCGATCCACCAACCGGACATGGCGGCGGCAAAGATTACCGCGACGGGCAGCATCGACAGGATGCCCTGCGCCTGCATGGTGGCGTTTGCCATAAGCACCAAAAAGCCCACGGCCGAGATGGCAGATCCGATCTGCGGGGCCAGGCCTGCCGCCGCGCCAATGGCGATGGCCGCAACGATAAGTCCGGGAAGCGCCGCGACACCTGCCGTCTGCATCAGCAAAAAGCTAAAGGTGCCGCAGGCGAGCGCCGAGATGGCGCGCATGGTGTAATCGCGCGCGTGGCTCCAGCGCGTGCCGGCCCAGCCGAGCGCGGGATCGACTTCGATGGCGTCGTCCTCGTAGGGCAGCGATTCGATATCGTCTGCCGTGCGCTCATCATCCGAAAGCTCGCCCACCATCTGCTCCAGGCTGCGGCGACCCTCGCGCACGCTGCCCAAGCCGGCGAGCAGCTGGTCGCAAAAGGACTCGATGCTGTTGGGCCGGTCCTGCGGCATGGGGGAAAGGGCGCTCATCAGCGCGGCCTCGGCCCCCGGGGGAAAGTGCGGGATGAGCTCGCTGGGATAGGTGGCGCCGCCGATGATGCGGCCGAGCGAGTCGCCGGGCGTTGCCGCCATAAAGGGCGCGCTGCCGCACAGGCCCTCGTAGATGACGCAGGCGAGGGCGAAGACATCGGCGCGCTCGTCGACCGTGCCGGTCTCGATATCGAGCTGCTCGGGCGGCATGTATCCGATGGTGCCGCCGCGCGAGCCGCCAAAGCCGCCGGCAGACGACAGGCGCGCCATGCCAAAGTCGGTGAGCTTTACATTGCCCGAGTGGTCGATGAGCACGTTGGCGGGCTTAATGTCCAGGTGAAGTACGCCGTTGCTATGGGCGAAGGTGAGCGCCTGGCCCAGCGCGTCGGCAATTGCCGCGGCCTCGTCAAAGGTGAGCGAATGGCCGTCCACGCGATGCAAAAACTCGGCCAGGGACATGCCGTCGACATATTCCATGACCAGGTAGGCATAGGCGGTATCGTGCGTAAAGTCGATAACCTGCACGATATTGGGATGTTG
>CABSMB010000305.1 GCA_902478705.1 uncultured Collinsella sp.
CTCATCCGGTCCGACCGGGCCGCGCGGCAAGGAGATATATTGCCAGACCGGAGGGGCCCCGTGGGCGGGAATCTGGGCGCACACATTTCCTACACATTACCAAACCATTACCGCGTGAATGTAAAGAAGGGGGCCTCGTTTCCAAGGTCCCCTTCCTCTTCCAACTTATAGGAATTGGTCTATATGCTCTAGGCAAGCAACTTACGGCCAGACTCCTCAATGGCATCGAGTGCAGCATCTGCCTCGGCGGCGTCAGCACCCTTGGCAAAGATGTACAGCTTGATCTTGGGCTCGGTACCAGAAGGACGGACAATTCCCTTGTTGCCACCCTCAAGGTCGAACTCAATGACGTTAGCCTTGGGAAGACCGTTCACACAGGTGATGTAATCGACAACGGCCTCGATCTTGGAGCCGGCGAGTTCCGCAGGAGGATTCTCACGCAGGCCAGCCATGATGCCAGCCATCTTAGCGGCGCCCTCGGCACCCGGATAGCTCAGCGATATCGTCTTGTTGTGATAGTAGCCATGCTTCTCATACAGCTCATGCATAGCGTCGGCAAGGTTCTTGCCCTGCAGCTTGTAATACTGAGCCATCTGACAGATAAGCAGCGACGTGCTGACAGCATCCTTGTCGCGCACGTGATCGCCAGCCAGGTAGCCGTAGCTCTCCTCGAAACCGAAGATAAAGCGGTCGACTTCGCCGGCGTCGGAAAGCGACGTGATGATGTCGCCAATGTACTTGAAGCCCGTCAGACAGCGACGGAGCTCGAAGCCATACTCCGCAGCCAGGGCATCAACCATGGCGGAAGAAACAATCGTGGTAACGGCGACCTTCTTGGTAAGGTCCTCGCCGCGGGCGGCACGAGTCTTGCAGATATAGTCGAGCAGCAGAACGCCCATCTCGTTGCCGGTCAGCAGCAGATAGTCGTCGCCGTTCTTGACGGCAACGCCGACGCGGTCTGCATCGGGATCGGTTGCAAGCAGCAGGTCGGGATGAACCTGCTCGCACAGGTCGATACCCTTCTGCATGGCCTGACGGATCTCGGGATTAGGATACGGGCAGGTCGGAAAATCGCCGTTGGGCTCCTTCTGCTCGGGAACAACCGTGACATCGGTGATGCCGGCGCGCTCGAGCACCGTGGTAACGGGGATGAGGCCGGTACCGTTGAGCGGCGTGTAGACGAGCTTAAGCGGAGCGCCGGCAATCTCCTCGGCAGAAAGGTTGGTCACGCCGCGGGCAAGCACGGCATCGTAATAGCGCTCGAGGCAGGAGTCATCGATCCACTTAACCAGGCCCTGCTCGACAGCCTCGTCGAAGTCCATGGACTTCACGCCGGTGAACGTATCGGTCTCGGCGATAGCCTTGGAGATCGCATCGGCGGCCTCGCTGGTGATCTGGCAACCGTCGGGGCCATAGGCCTTATAACCGTTATAGGGTGCAGGGTTATGGCTTGCGGTCATGCAGATACCGCCCGAGCACTTAAGGTCGCGGACGGCCCAGGAGAGCGTCGGCACAGGAGAGATCTTGGGATATACGAGAGCAGTGACCCCGTTTGCCGCAAGAATGGCAGCCGTCGTCTTAACAAAAAGCTCGCCCTTGTTGCGGCTATCGCGGGCGATGGCAACCGTCGGATTATCAAAGGTCGCATTAAGGTAATCAGCGAAGCCCTGCGTAGCGCGACCGACCGTATAGATATTCATACGGTTGGTACCGGCACCGATCGTGCCGCGGAGACCGGCGGTGCCGAAGGCGAGATTCTGGAAGAAAGCATCGGTGATGGCGTCCTCGTCACCCTGCTCCCTCATCGAATTGAGCTCAGCAAGGAGCTCCTCGTCCTTGACATTGGCGATCCAAGTATCAAGCAGCTCGTGAACATCTGCCATGTGAGTCCTTCCGTCACAATCAATAAAATGTCCCGCACAAAACTGGACAGGCGCATCAGCGCGCTAAAGCAAATATTAGTCCATTGAGAACAGAGAACTGGCCACAGAACGGTGAACGTTTATATTCGCCGGTGGATGATTCGATTGATTTAATTGCTGAGGGAATGCGCTCTATCAAACGCAAAAAAAGGGGGAGGCCGCGAGGCCTCCCCCTTCTTCAAGTCCTGCGACGGCTCGGTGCCGTCCACCGGTCAGCGGCGCCCTGGCCTCCCACGGGCTGACCC
>CABSMB010000306.1 GCA_902478705.1 uncultured Collinsella sp.
CTCCTGGAGCGCAAGCCGCTTTACGATGTGATTGAACAAGACTTTCAGCAAAAGATACGCGTGGCCGAAGAGGAATTTTATGCGAGCATAGCCCGTCCCACCGACGCCCATCTCTTGGGTATCGTCGAGGGTTCGCCCGTGCTCGATTTGGTCAGGACTACATATAACGAGTCAAACGAGGTTGTGGAGTATACGCTCTCGGTTGCTCGTGCCGATCAGTTTAAATACAAGGTTTATCACCAGCGCAACGTTTAGCGCCTCCAGAGTCTTCATGTGATGATTCTTTGCATTTAACTGGTTACTACCAGATAACCAACCGAAGTGTATAATTGCACGTCAGAGGATTACTTCTAGAGAGAGGTATTAGAAATGTTCGAGAAGAGTGTCGAGGAGCTCACCGAGCTCGGCGCCCAGATCACCACGGCCGAGATTGCCCAGCAGCCCGAGCTTTGGCGTGATACGCTCAACATCTACCGCGAGAACAAGGAGGCCATCGAGGCCTTCCTGGCCGAGGCTCGCGCCATGGGCGAGGGCCGTCTGTCCGTTGTCTTCACTGGTGCCGGTACTTCTGATTACGTGGGCGATACCTGCGCTCCGTACCTGCGTCACGCTGGCAACACTGATCTCTACGACTTTAAGCCCATCGCCACGACCGACATTGTGAGCGCTCCGCGCGACTTTCTGCGCGCCGAGGATCCCACGCTCGTGGTTTCCTTCGCCCGTTCCGGCAACAGCCCCGAGAGCCTTGCCGCCGTCGCCGTTGCCAAGGAGCTCGTCCACAACGTCAAGTTCCTCAACATCACCTGCGCTCCCGAGGGCAAGCTGGCTGTTGAGTCCGCCGATGACCCCAATGCGCTGACGCTGCTCATCCCGCGCGCCAACGACAAGGGCTTCGCCATGACCGGTTCTTACACCTGCATGACCCTGCTCTCCACCCTCATCTTTGACGAGGCTTCCGATGAGCAGAAGGCCGAGTGGGTCGAGACCATCGCCAAGATGGGCGAGGAGGTCATCGCTCGCGAGTCCGAGGTTGCCGACTACCTCGCTGGCGACTTCAACCGCGTGACCTACCTGGGCTCCGGCTCCTTCGGTGGCCTTGCTCAGGAGAGCCAGCTCAAGATCCTCGAGCTTGCTCACGGCCTGGTTGCCACCTCTTACGACACCTCCATGGGCTATCGTCACGGACCCAAGTCCTTCGTTGACGACAAGACCCTCGTGTTCGTCTTCGTCAACAACGACGCCTACACCCGTCAGTACGACATCGACATCCTCAACGAGATCGGTGGCGACGACATCGCTCAGCACACCGTCGCCGTTCAGCAGGAGGGTGCCACCGTCTACGAGGGTGAGTCCTTCACCTTCAAGGGCTACGAGGCGCTCCCCGAGGGCTACCTTGCTCTGCCGTTCGTGATGTTTGCCCAGGCCATCAGCCTGCTCAACTCCGTGCGCGTGGGCAACACGCCCGATACGCCGAGCCCCACCGGCACGGTCAACCGCGTGGTCAAGGGCGTGACGATTCACCCCTTCACCGCTTAATCGCGTCCCCCTGTAAGGGCGCCCGTCCGCTCATAACGGCGGGCGGGCGCTTTTTGTTATTACGTGAGCTGGGTATAAGCATCACCACAGTCAACTGCTTTAGAAGCAAGGAGTGCATATGAGCACGTACGCAATTAAGGCTGACAAGTTCTTCTTGCCGGCAGGCCCGCAGCTGGGCGGCTATCTCATGGTCGAGGACGGCGTCTTTGGCGCCTGGCAGGTCGATGAGCCCTCCTGCGAGATCAAGGACTACACGGGTTCGTGGATCGCGCCGGGCATGGTCGACACCCACATCCACGGCTTCTATAACCACTCGACTACCGATAACGACCCTGAGGGCATCGATATCAGTTCGACCGAGCTCGCCCGCCGTGGCACCACCAGCTGGCTGCCCACGACGTTCACCGACGGCGTCGATCAGATCAAGGATGCCTGCGCGGCTATCGCTCAGGCCGACGAGGGCCGCGGCCCCGACTTCTGCGGTGCCCGTATCCAGGGCATCTACCTGGAGGGTCCCTTCTTTACGATGAAGCACGTGGGCGCACAGAACCCCGCCTATCTGATCGATCCTTCCGAGGAGGTCTTCGATCAGTGGCAGGAGGCTGCCGGCGGGCGCATCGTCAAG
>CABSMB010000307.1 GCA_902478705.1 uncultured Collinsella sp.
AGCGACCAACCGGAGTCGATCGCTTTCTTTTCTATGGTGGGCCGTCAGGGGTTCGAACCCTGGACCTTGGGATTAAAAGTCCCCTGCTCTGCCAGCTGAGCTAACGGCCCGCGGGTGGCATTGTACCACGGTCTGGGACTATTCCCAACTCCATTGGCCGTTCTGGAAAATCACAACTTCACGTCCATCAGACGTAATGCCCGTAATATCGATGTCGTCCGTGCCAATCATAAAGTCGACAGGCGTGCTCGAGACGTTAACCCCATGCTCCAGGAGCTCTTCCTTGGACATGTCGTACCCACCCTCGATGCACTCGGGGAAGCCGACGCCCAGCGCAAGATGGCAGCTGGCGTTCTCGTCATAGAGCGTGTCATAGAACAGAACGCCGCTTTCGCGGATCGGAGTGTTCTTGGAAATGAGCGCGACCTCGCCCAGATGAGCGGCACCTTCATCGGTGTCAATAATGCTCGCAAGCGTCGCTTTGCCCACACGGGCATCGTAGTCCACTACGCGGCCGGCCTCGAACTTAATCCAAAAATCGTCAACCTTGTTACCGTGGTGAATGAGTGGCATGGCCGAGTACACGATACCGTCGGCACGCATACGATCAGGCGAGGTGAAGACCTCCTCGGTGGGGATGTTGGGGAAGAAGGGGTGTCCATCGGGCGTCTTACCCTTGCCGCCGGCCCACTCGTGACCCTTCGTCATGCCAATCGTCAAATCGGTTCCATTTGCTGCGGTGTAATGTAGGCGGTCAAAACGATTGTCGTTCAGGAAGCGCAAGTTCTTTTCGAATGCCGCGTCATGAAGCTCCCAGTCGCTCTCCGGGTCCTGGCCATCGGCACGAGCGGTGTGCAGAATCGCATTCCACAGCTTATAGATTGCAACCTCATCGGCGTCTCCCGGGAACACCTCGCGCGCCCAAGCCACGACCGGAGCGCCGGCGATACACCACGGGTTGATGTTGTAATCCAGTCCACGGCGGAAGACCTTGCACTGCGTGTTCCTTGCCTTAGAAGCTGCAGCGGGCTTGGCGGGATCGATACCCTTGAGAGCCGCAGGATCCGCACCCTCGATAAAGATAAAGCAGGCACCATCCTGGGCCAGGGAATCCAGCTGCAGGCGCTTCCACTCGGGCGTCTGCTCAAAATAGCTTTTATCGACATGCTCGTACGAGAGCCTCGTCACGGCATCATCGGCCCAAATGACCGTCACGTGGCCAGCGCCGGCGGCATAAGCCTCCGCGACCACCACGCGGGCAAAAGGCGCGCACTCGACCGGAGACTGAACGACAACCTCCTGGCCGGGTTTGACGTTTACGCCCTTGCGGACGACCAGGCGCGCGTAGTTTTTAATCTTGGGCTCCAGGGCCTTCATGCCCTCCAGAGCCTCTTCGACCGTCAGGGCAGCTCGAATCATGTGCCACTCCATCTATCTATAGAACAGTAAAAAGGCGCGCCGCAAAAACGACGCGCCTTATATCTTAGCGATATGTATGGATACAAACGCTACTTCTTCTTGGAGTCCTTCTTGTCCTCCTCGGCAGCCGAGCGCTCGATAAGAGCGTTGAGCTTGTTCTCGGACATGCCCTCGGCCTGCGTGCGGTACATGTTGCGCAGGGGACGAATACGAACGAAGTCGTAGATAAAGTCACCCAGAATGATGACATAGGACAAAACGATGCCGACCATCTGAACGGGACTGGACACCGTGCCGCCGGGAGCGAAGTAGAGCGAAGCCCAAATTGCCACGACGAGCACCATGCCGATAGCGAGCACGGCCCACCAAATACGGCGACGCTTAGTGTAGTCCTCATCCTGCTTGAGGAGAATATTCGACACCGTGTAGATACGATCCTCGCGAGCACGCTGCTTTGCCTTGCGGGCGCGCTTCTCCTCCTTGGAGAGGCCGTCCAGGTTTTCACCCTTCTCGAGCTCTTTGCGGCGTGCCTTGGATGATGCCGGCACGACGCGAACGGAACTCGCTGCCTGGCGGGCGGGTTTAGCAGATGCGGCGGACTTGCGCGCAACCCCGGTAACTTCGTGGGATTGCGTGCGCTTGTTCGTGGCGCTACGGGTACTCACTTATGCGTTCTCCTTCATGCTTGTGAACTGGGAGCTGTCTCTTATACACATCTCCGAGCCCACGAGACTAAG
>CABSMB010000308.1 GCA_902478705.1 uncultured Collinsella sp.
CTGAATATCGAGACCATCGAGCAGATTTCCCGTCTTGAGCCGTTTGGCCAGGGCAACAAGGTGCCGCTGCTGGCCGCCGAGGGCGTGACGATGTGCGATCGCGCTGTGGTGGGCAAGACCGGCGAGCACATGCGCTTTGTGGCGACGGATGGTGCCGCGAGCGTGCCGGCCATCATGTTCCGTGTGCCGCAGATCGATAAGCTCATCAATTGCGACAGCGCCGTCGACTTGGTGTTCGAGGCCGTGGCCGAGCATTGGCAAGGTCGCGTAAAGCCCAAGCTCATGATCAAGGATGTCTTGGTCCGCGATACCACGGCGCCCAGCGTTGACGACCCGGCATGTGAGCTTCGCCGTGGCGTGGAGCCTGCGGACGCCGGTCTTCGTCTGGAGTCCCGCAAACGCCAAACGCTCGCCCAGCTTTCCTATACCGAGCTGACGCGCTCGCTTATCCATAGCTTTATCGGCTCGAACCAGCCGCACCGCGCGCAGGTCGAGGCACTCGACGCCCTGGCCGATCACCAAAGCGTTCTGGCCGTTATGGGAACGGGGCGCGGCAAGTCTCTTATCTTCCATGTGCATGCCGCGCGCGAGGCGGTCCTTCGCGGGCGTGCGAGCATCTTTGTCTATCCGCTGCGCGCGCTCGTGGCCGACCAGGCCTATCACCTCTCGTCGACGATGGCCGCGCTCGGCATTGGCGTCGGCGTGCTGACCGGCGAGACCGTGGAGGCCGCGCGCGATGACGTGTTTGCCGGCTTGACCTCGGGTCGCACCGGCATCGTGCTCACGACGCCCGAGTTCCTGTCCATTCACCGCGACCGCTTTGCGCGTTCCGGGCGCATCGGATTTGTCGTTATCGATGAGGCGCACCATGCCGGTCTTGCCAAGGGCGGCGACCGCAGCGCCTATCTCGATATGCCCGATATTCTCAAGGCCCTGGGCGACCCGGTCGTTATGGCCGCGACGGCCACCGCGACGGCTCCGGTCGTGGCCGAGCTCGCCCGCGTGCTGCCGATCACCCGCACAGTGGTCGACGAGACCGTGCGCGAGAACCTGCAGCTCGAGGACGACCGCGATCTTGCGAGCCGCGAGAACCGACTGGTGTCCATTGTGGCGACGGGGGAGAAGACCGTCATCTATGTCAACTCGCGCGACCAGTCCGTGGCGCTTGCCAAGACACTGCGCAAGCGCGTGCCCGATTGCGCGACCCGTATCGCGTTCTATAACGCCGGGCTTGCGCGCTCCGATCGCCGCCGTGTGGAGGAAGCATTCCGAGACGGAAGCCTCAGTTGCATCGTTTCGACCTCTGCCTTTGGCGAGGGCGTCAACCTGCCCGATATCCGCCATGTCGTTCTCTACCACATGCCGTTTGGTGCCATCGAGTTCAACCAGATGAGCGGGCGCGCCGGTCGCGACGGCCAGCCTGCCGTGATTCATCTGCTCTATTCGTCGCGTGACGCTCGCATTAACGAGCGCCTGCTCGACTGCTACGCGCCCGAGCGCGACGAGCTCGTCACGCTCTATCGAGCGCTGCAGACTATGTGGCGCTCCAACCGCGGCAAGACCGGAGACGACTCGTTTAGTGCGAGTGATATTGATATCGCGCAGATGTGCCTTGCCATCGATGCCCGCACGCCGGTTGACGAGCGCTCGGTGGAAAGCGGCCTGGGAATCTTCGAAGAGCTTGGTTTCTGCCGCGTTTCGGGGTTTGACGACACGCGCCGCATCGCGATGGCCGAAAACCCCGGCCGCGTGCAATTGAGCAGGTCAATCCGCTATTTGGAGGGCTTGCGCTCGCGCATGGAGTTCTCGGCTTTCCGGAGCTGGGCGCTCGATTCGTGCGCTTCTGATATGCTAGCCAAAGTTAACCGCCCGATCGTACCGCGGGTCTAGGGGAAGGGGACCTCGATGGATGCCGCAGCCCGTACCGCCCATGATTCCACCCTCCAGCCGTTCTCGGAGATGGAGCACTATAAGCATGCCGATGAGCTGCCGCCCGAGATTATGGCGGACAGCTACGACAAGCTGGAGCGCCTGTGCCTCAAATATATGAATGAGGACGACTTTTCTAAGGTGGAGCAGGCCTATTGCTTTGCTGCCGAGAAGCACTGTAACCAAAAGCGCCGCTCGGGTGAGATGTACATTAACCAT
>CABSMB010000309.1 GCA_902478705.1 uncultured Collinsella sp.
TCATGCCGGAGAAGAAGAACCCCGACTTTGCCGAGCTTATCCGCGGCAAGAGCGGTCGCGTGTACGGCAACCTGGTGCAGTTGCTCGTGACCATGAAGGGCTTGCCGCTCGCATATAACAAGGACTTGCAGGAGGACAAGGAGGGCGCGCTCGATACCGCCCATACGCTCATGCAGTGCCTGTCCGTTATGGCCGGAATGATTTCGACTTGGACCGTCAACGAGGATGTCATGGCGCGCGAGTGCGGCGTGGGGCACCTTGCCGCTACCGATGTTGCCGATTACCTGGCCAAGCGTGGCCTGCCGTTCCGCGAGGCACATGCCGTG
This sequence comes from uncultured Collinsella sp., assembly GCA_902478705.1. Lineage (GTDB taxonomy): Bacteria > Actinomycetota > Coriobacteriia > Coriobacteriales > Coriobacteriaceae > Collinsella. Next base: position 327 of record CABSMB010000309.1, read on the forward strand.
GTGGGACATCTGGTCCTGATGTGCGAGAAGCGCGGCTGCAATCTTGAGGATCTGCCGTTTGAGGTGTTCCAGGAGGCAAGCCCGCTTTTTGAGCGCGACATTACCGAGGCGCTCGATATCCCGTCGATTGTCGCCGCACGCACGACCGAGGGCGGTACCGCCCCTGCCGCCGTGGGCGTGCAGCTGCAGCGTGCCGAGGCACAGCTCGTGGCCGACGAGGGCGTGTTTGGGTCGCTGACCAAGGTCGTCGAGATGGGTCACGGGGCAAAGTAGAGGTTTGGCTGAAGCCGTATTGTCCATTTATTGATAAATCGTTTTCGCTTTACGGGCGCCTGCTGATGTGGGCGTCCGTATTTTGTTGCTAAGGGGGAGGGGCTTGTCGAGAACTTCTGTAGGACCTTTGGGCAGGTTGTGAAGGAGATACGTTCGCGGGTGGCAACCGACCGCCCGCTCGGTTCGATGCGGTTGATGGACGGTCGGATGGTACTCTAATCGGGCTTCGAAACAGAAGTGACACATATGGAGCGCTTTAATAAATTGCAGCGTTTCAATAAACAGCTTTTTGTTTAACTGCAGCTAAAACTCTGTTACGATGCAGTCCAGGCGGGTGCCGGAATGGGACTTGGGCACGCGCGAACCTACTTGAAAGGCTACCTTATGGCTATCGAGAAGACCTTCATCATGATTAAGCCCGACGCCGTGCGCGACCGTAAGATCGGCGAGATCGTTGCTCGCATTGAGCGCAGCGGTCTTGTCATCGAGCGCATGGAGATGACCACGCTCGAGCGCGCTACCGTCGAGGAGCACTACGCCCATCTGGCCGACAAGCCCTTCTTTGGCGGTCTCTGCGACTTTATGACGAGCGGTCCGGTCGTCAAGATGGTCGTTTCCGGTCTCTCCGCTGTCTCCAAGATGCGCACCCTCATGGGCGCCACCAACCCGCTTGACGCTGCCCCCGGCACCATTCGCGGCGACTTCGCTGTCGATGTTAACGCCAACGTGATCCACGGCTCCGACTGCCTGGAGAACGCCGAGATCGAGATCAAGCGCTTCTTTGGCTAAACCAGCTTTGACTCCTTAAAGCTGTTAGCGTGTGGCTTGGGCGCCGCGGAATTCCATCCGCGGCGCTCTTTTTATTTCAGTAGACTTTTGTTAAATGCCCACAAATCTACTAAAGAGCCCCCGTCCGGACGTTTCTTTCGGGCGGGGGCTGGCGTTAGCGTATGGCTTTGTAAGTCTTTAGGCTTCGTCGACGACCTTGAGGCCACGCGTGTGGTCGATCTCGTTGAGGAGATTGACGCGACGCTCGTGGCGACCACCCTCGAACTCGGCGTCGAGCCACTCGTCGACAATCATCTTGGCGAGTTCAGATCCCACGACGCGGGCGCCAAAGGCAAGCACGTTGGTGTTGTTGTGCATGCGGGAGAGCTTGGCGCTGAAGGGCTCGGAGCACACGACGGCGCGTACGCCCTCGACCTTGTTGGCGGCCAGGCTGATACCGACGCCGGTACCGCAGATCAGGATACCCAGATCGACGTCACCGTTGGCAACGGCCTTACCCACCTTGTAGCCGGCGATGGGGTAATCAAAGCTCTCGGAGGTGTCGGTTCCAAAGTTCACGACCTCGCAGCCGCGCTCCTTAAGGTGCTCGGAAATGATGTTCTTGAGCTCGACGGCGGCATGGTCGTTGCCGATACCAATCTTCATGAGTGGTTCCTCTCTGGTCCGTGCGGCGGAATTGCTAAAGGTTTTACCGCGTTCGACTGCATGATAGCGCGACTTTTGTGTAAACGCTCGGGCGT
>CABSMB010000310.1 GCA_902478705.1 uncultured Collinsella sp.
TCATTGCCGGCTGCATCGTTGGGCTTGATATTGCCGAGTGGGCTACGGTCATCATCTGCTGCGGCCTGGTGATTCACGGCGAGTTGTGCAATACCGCCATGGAGGCGATTGTCGACCTCGCGACCCAGGAGCTGCATCCACTGGCCAAGCGCGCGAAGGATATCGCCGCCGCCTCTGTATACGTTCTTTCCATTACCGCCGCGATCGTGGGCGTGCTTGTCTTTGCCCACGCGCTCGACTTTATTTAGAAAGGGATTCCCATGTCCGACAATATGCAGCCTACCGATGAAGTTTTGGATGACGAGGTCCTGGACGAGGCTGAAGGCGCCGATTCGTTTAACGAGGTCGAGGAGTTCGACCCGTTTGAGGGTATGAGCGACGAGGAGCTCGATGCCCTGTGTGACGAGGAAGAGAGCCTCGCGGGTTTTGGCGACGTGGAACCCGGTTTTCGCAGTGGCTTTGTGGCCCTGGTCGGTCGCCCCAACGCCGGCAAGTCCACGCTGCTCAACGCCTGTTACGGCAAGAAGGTCGCCATCACCTCTCCGGTGGCCCAGACGACCCGCCGCCGCATGCGCGCCGTGGTCAACCGCCCCGGTTACCAGTTAGTCTTCGTTGATACGCCGGGTATCCACAAGCCCAAGGACGGCCTGGGCTCCGAGCTTAATAAGAGTGCCCTGTTTGAGCTCAATGACGTCGACGTCGTCGCGTTTCTGATCGACGCCACCAAACCCATCGGCAGGGGAGACGCCTGGGTCGCCGAGCGCGTCAAGAACGCCCGTTCAAAAAAGGTCCTGGTGCTTACCAAGGCCGATGAGGCCGACCCCGCCCAGGTCATGGAGCAGCTCAAGGCCGCTCACGAGCTTATGGAATACGACGATGAGATCGTGACGTCGTCGGTTAAGAACTTTAACGTCGATGCGTTTATCGAGACCGTTGCTCACTTTTTGCCCGAGGGCCCGCGCTGGTTCCCCGAGGACATGGGCACCGACGCGTCCGACGAGACCCTCGTGGCCGAGTTTGTACGCGAGAAGGTCCTGCGTCGCACCCGCGACGAGATCCCTCACTCCGTGGGCGTCATCTGTGACGCGCTCGAGCAGACTAAGAAGGTCCTGCGCGTGCACGCCACGATTTACGTCGAGCGCGAGGGGCAGAAGGGCATCATCATCGGCAAGGGCGGCGAGATGATCAAGCATATCGGTATCGACGCCCGTCGCGATCTTGAGCGCATCTTTGGCACTCAGGTCTTTTTGGAGCTCGACGTGAAGGTCAAGGCCGGCTGGCGCGATGACGAGGCACAGATCCGCCGCTTTGGCTACAATGCCGAAGATTAAGCCTCGGCGTTCATGGCAGGCTCTCGCACATATCGCACAAAGGTGCTCGTCCTCGACAAGACCAAGCTCAAGGAAACCGACCTGATTTTGACGATGCTCGACGAACGGGGGCGGCAGGTGCGTGCCGTGGCCAAGGGAGCACGTAAGCCTGGCGGTCGCCTTGCGGCCCGCTGCGAGCTCTTCTGCACCGTTGATATGCTGTTGGCGCATGGACGGTCGCTTGACGTGGTTTCTCAGGCGGAGCTTATGGAGGCGCCGCTCGGCGCTGCTCCTGACTACGAGACGACCTGTGCCGCCAGCGCGATTGCCGAGGTTGCGCGTGTGTGCTCGTTCGAGGATGCCGAGGATCCATTTACCTTTGCCATTGCGCAGCGGGCGCTCACGCTTGTTGGCAGTGGGCTCGACTCGGCTCATATGGACCTGCTCGTGGCTGCCTTTGTCTTTAAATTGCTGTCGCACGTTGGCTACCGGCCCGATTTCTCGGCTTGTGTCTCGTGCGGCGATCCCATGCTCTCGCATTTTTCGGCCCAAGCCGGCGGGCTTTTGTGCGGGTCGTGCGCCTCGAGCGTGCCTGGCGCCGAGTTGGTATCGGTCGGCGAGGTCGCATGGCTGCGCGCCCTGATGTCCATGACGTTCGATGCCCTTTTGGCCGAGCGAATTGACCCGCATACGGCGGCGTTCTTGCTCGGGCTTTCGCATGTGTGGGCCGCCACGCACACCGACCAGCGCCTCCGTGCGATGGAATTCATGTTGGGTCGGTGATGATGCGCAGGCTCGCGCCGCTTGTG
>CABSMB010000311.1 GCA_902478705.1 uncultured Collinsella sp.
GTGAAGGCCATGACCGGCGAGAACGTCGAGGCGATTAAGAAGGTCCTCCAGGACAACGGTCTCCTGTAAAGCTTCCCCAGGCACCCGTTCTTGGGGTGAAAGTGGTCGGGCGTGACCCATTAGGTCAACGCCTGACCACTTTCACCCCAACCTCGGGCACCTGGAAAACCTTTACCGCGCTGTGGCGGCTAGTCTGACGGCGCATTTCCTGTAGTTGTTTTTATCTCCTAAGGAGAGCGACATGGAGAACAAGTACGTTTGCTCCGTCGATATCGGCGGCACCAAAATTGCGACTGCCATTATGGAGTATCCGGCTGACGGCAGCGTGCCCCATCCCGTATTTGAGGCCGAGGTTCCTACTGAGGCCCAGGAGGGCGGCGAGGCCGTCTTCCAGCGTATCGAGGCGTCCATCAAGGCCGCTCTTGAGGCGAATCCCGATGTCGAGGTCCTCGGTGTCGGTATCGGTGCCGCAGGCGTCGTCGATCCCAAGACGGGTGCCATCGCGTATGCCAACGAGATCATGCCCGGCTGGTCCGGCGTTCAGTTGGGGCCGCGCCTGCGCGAGGACCTTGGTCTTCCCGTTGCCGTGGTGGGAGACGTGCAGGCTCATGCTCTGGGCGAGGCCCACTGGGGCGTCGGTAAGGGCAAGTTCTCCGTCTTGTGCCTTGGCATCGGTACGGGCATCGGCGGCGCATATGTCGAGAACGGCCGCGTGATGCAGGGCTTCCATGGTGCTGCCGGCCATATGGGCCACATCGAGTGCTCGGCTGCTGCCGGCATTCCCTGCGCCTGCGGGCGTTCCGGTCATCTTGAGTCGGTTGCTTCGGGCACATCGATTGGTCGTATGTACGATGAGCGCTTTGGCCGCGTCGACCCCAGCCGTCCTTCGGTCGGTCGCGATGTGAACGACCTGTGCCGTGCGGGCGACGCAAAGGCGACCGAGGTCATCCATGACGCCGGCTTTGCGCTGGGCGCCAGCTTGGGCTCGCTTGCCAACATCTTGGATCCCGAGGTCATCGTGCTTTCGGGAGGTGTGATTCACCAGGGTCCCGATTGGCGCTCGCAGACGTGGAAGGACTCGGTGCACGAGGGCTATGCCAGCCAGGCGCTCGACCCGCTTCAGGACACGCCGATCCTCATCGGTTCTCTGGAGGGCGACGCGCCGCTTATCGGTGCCGCCGAACACCTTCTTGCGTCGTTGAAGTAAACATAACTACCAAGTGCGCCTTCTGAGGTGCCGCAGATTGACGTGAAAGAGGAGCGAAGCGTACTTCGGTATGCGAGCGACGGTTTGAACGTCAAGGTGCGGTGTCTCAGAAGGCTGTTTTGAGAAAGGTTGAGTCGAACATGACCGTTGATCCTTTGATCCAGTCCCTAAAGGGCAAGCTCGTCGTGAGCGTTCAGGCCTATATGGGCGAGCCGCTTCGTACGCCCGAGACCATGGCTCAGATGTCTCGCGCCTGCGAGCTTGGTGGCGCCGCCGCTATTCGCTGCCAGGGTCTTGCCGACATCGCCGCCATTAAGGGCCGCTGCGAGGTTCCCGTCATCGGCCTGTGGAAAGATGGACACGAGGGCGTCTACATCACGCCGACGCTGCGTCATGCTCGCGCCTGCGTTGCCGCCGGTGCCGACATCGTGGCAATTGATGCCACTGATCGCCCACGTCCCGATGGCAAGACCGTCGAGGACACCTTCCGTCCGCTGCACGAGGAGGGCGTGCTCCTGATGGCCGACTGTGCCACCATCGAGGATATTCGTCGTGCTGTCGACATGGGCTTTGACCTGGTGTCCACCACGCTTTCTCATGGTGTTGCCGCTATCGATTGCACCATGGCCGACGGTCCCGATCTGCCGCTCCTGCGCCAGGCGACCGAGGAATTTCCCGGCCTTCCCATCATCTGCGAGGGCCGCGTGCACACGCCCGAGGAGGCCCGCGCCGCGATTGATGCGGGCGCCTGGGCAGTTGTCGTGGGCACTGCCATTACGCACCCCACGAGTATTACGAGTTGGTTCAAAGCCGCGCTTGAGGCGTAAGACGGACCTCGTATCCGCTCAGGGCGGTATACTCATTAAAGGCAATTGACCGCGCGGGATCCGGGTTGCTGGGTCC
>CABSMB010000312.1 GCA_902478705.1 uncultured Collinsella sp.
GGTATGGGCCACGCCGTCTACACGCTGAGCGACCCACGCGCCGAGGTATGCCGCCGTTACGCGCGCTCGCTGGCAGCCAAGAAGGACTTGGGCGAAGAGTTCGCACTCATCGAGCGCATTGAGCGCCTGGCACCCCAGGTCATGCGCGACCACGGCATGACCAAGCCCATCTGTGCCAACATCGACCTGTACACGGGCTTTATCTACAAGATGCTCGGCGTGCCCGAGACGCTCTTTACGCCGCTATTCGCCGTCGCCCGCATGGCAGGCTGGTCGGCGCACCGCATGGAAGAGCTCTTCTGCGCGCACCGCATCATCCGCCCCGCCTACCGCCCGGTTATCGAGCCGCTGGAGTACAAGCCGCTCGCCGACCGCTAGGACGCGGACCGTTATAGAACCCGAGCGTGGCCAGGGCATCACCGCCCTCGGCCACGCTTTTTATGCCAGTAGAAAGGATCGCAGCGAATGATTGTGTTTTCCGATATGGATGGAACGCTGCTGACGAGTGATAAGCAGATGAGCGACGCCACCTGGGCGATGCTTGACGAGCTTGCGCGACGCGGTATTGAGTTTGTGCCCTGCACGGGGCGCCCGCTGTCGGGCGTCTTTGAGCCCATCCTCGCCCACCCCGCCGTGCACTATGCCGTCTGCGCCAATGGCGCCAGTATCTGGCAGCTCGACGACGATGTGCCCACCGACGCCTCGCGCGCCACGTGCATTTTGAGCCGACCGCTCGACCGCGCCATCGCCCACCGCGTCCATAGCATTGCCGCCGGCCATGACGTCACCTTCGATATCTTCGCGGACGGGCAGTGCTTCCTCCCCCGCTCGCTCTACACGCGCCTGGACGAATTCTGCGGCGGCGACCCCCACATCGCGGCTTCGCTCAAGCGCACACGAACACCGATCGACATAGATATCGACAGCAAGATCGACGAGGTCGAGACGCTCGAGCGCATCGCCATGTACTGGCACGACCCAGCCGATCGCGACGCCATCGCGGCGGAGCTCGACACGCTCGGAGGCATTGAGGTCACGCGTTCGTACGCCATGAATATCGAGGTCATGGGTGCGGGCACCACCAAGGGAACGGCCCTCACGTGGCTATGCGAGCACCTGGGCGAGCGTCTCGCCGACGCCTGGGCGTTCGGCGACAACATCAACGACATCCCCATGCTGCAGGCAGCGGGCCACGGCATGGCCATGATCAACGCCGAGCCCGAGGACCGCGAGGCCGCCGACGCCATCACCGAATACGATAACGACCACGACGGCGTCGCCCGCACCATCATGGCAACCCTCGCCTAGTCATCGGCTAGTCATTGGGGACGTTCTTAAACGACTAGTCGTTGGGGACACTCTTCGCGAAAAAGTTGCAAGGACTGTCCCCCACTGCCGGCGGAAAAGGAACGTCCCCAACTGCCGGATCAGGCGAGGCTCTCCAAAACGTGGCGGAGCTCCTGCTGGACGGCGTGGTCGCGGTTGCGCCCCACCACGCGATCGGCAACGGCCTTGAGCGCGGGGCGTGCATTTTCCATCGCACAACCCGTGCCGACAAAGCGAATGATCTCGTAGTCGTTCATCGAGTCGCCAAACGCCATAACCTCATCGCGCCCAATGCCATAATGCTCCGCGAGCTGTGCGATACCCGAAGCCTTCGACACGCCGGGCTGCATAGCATCGATCCACGCGTTACCCGAAGGCGCAAAAGTAAAGAGCTGACCGAGTTCGCGCTGCAGCACGTACGCACTGTCCATAACGGCACCGTCGTCGCAAAAGATACTCGCTTTGATGATATTTACGCTGGGATCGGGCAGCTCCCAAATGCGCTCGGCATTGGGAAGGTCCTTATCGACCTCACGCACGAACTTGCACTCGTCATCGAGCAGGAAGGACTTGGTTCGGTCAAAAAGCGCAAGATGCAGATTGGGAAACGTCGCGACAGCCTGGGCGAGCCTTCGAATCGCCAGGTGTGAATACACCTCACGGTCTACCATTTTGCCGTCGGCGAAGACCTGGGCGCCGTTGGCGGCGACAAAGTCCATCTTGTCGCGAACGGGCGCAAAGAACTCGCACAGGCGATC
>CABSMB010000313.1 GCA_902478705.1 uncultured Collinsella sp.
AGATGTGTATAAGAGACAGACCCTGGAGCTGCCGGTGGGCAAAACCCTCGGCATTATCGGCGGCACGGGCAGCGGTAAGTCGACGCTCGTCTCGCTCATCCCGCGCCTATACGACGCAGGCGTCGGCAGCGTGAGCGTAATGGGTGCCGACGTGCGCGCCTGGCCGCTCGATCAGCTGCGCCATGTGGTCGCGACCGTTCCGCAACGCGCGTCGCTCGTGAGCGGTACGATCCGCAGCAACCTAACCTGGCGCGACGAGTCGGCAATCGATGAGGAACTGTGGGCGGCGCTCGATATAGCGCAGGCCAGCGAGTTCGTGCGCAACAAGCCGCAGGGGCTCGACGCCCCGGTCGAGGCGGGCGGCAAGAATTTCAGCGGCGGTCAGCGCCAGCGCCTGACTATTGCGCGCGCTCTGGTGGGTTCGCCGCAGATCCTGATCATGGATGACTCCGCCTCGGCGCTCGACTTTAAGACCGACGCGGCGCTTCGCCACGCCATCCGCGAGCGCAGCGTACGCGGTGCCGCCGCGGGCGGGCTCCCGCTGACCACGGTGATCGTGAGCCAGCGCGTCTCGACCGTTCGCGATGCCGACATGATCTGCGTGCTCGACCACGGCTCGGTCGCGGGCCTGGGTACGCACGACGAGCTGTACGCAAGCTGCCAACTCTATCGCGAGATTTGCCAGTCGCAGCTTCGCCGCGAGGAGCTCGAGGGCCAGCAGGGGAGTGCGGCGCCCGCGCCCGTCCCAAGTCCCGCGTTCGCCCCGGCTGTCCCGGCATCCACTTGCGCAAAGGAGGGCTGCTAAATGAATCCGTATACTTCTTCCGGTTCGGTCGCCACGATGACGGCCAACGTGTCCGGCAACGATAACCTCAACGACTTGGGTGACGGCCCGCGTCAGCCCGGCGACCCCGAGCGCTACCCCGTGGGCGCGGTAACTCGCCGCCTGCTGGGCTACGTCCGTCCGCATCGCATTTCATTTACGGCATCGTTTGTGAGCGCCGCCATCTCGGTGATCCTGCAACTCTATACGCCCATCCTCATCGGCGAAGGCATCGACCTCATCGTTGCCGCCGGGCAGGTGGACTTCGATGCGCTGCTGCCGCTCGTTACCAAGCTCGCGATTGTCGTGGTGGGCGCGGCGGCCTTCCAGTGGCTGCAGGGCTACTGCGTCAACCGTCTGTCCTACGAGACGGTGCGCGACATGCGCGTGGAGGCGAGCGACAAGCTCAGCCGCATGCCGCTCAGCTTTATCGACGGCCATGCCCACGGTGACCTCATGAGCCGCGTGGTCAATGACGTCGATCAGGTGGGTGACGGCCTGCTGCAGGGCTTTACGCAACTCTTTACCGGCGTCATCACCATCGTGGGCACGCTCGCGTTTATGCTCTCCATCAACCTGGCCATGACGCTCGTGGTGGTGCTCGTCACGCCGCTTTCCATCTTTGCGGCCGGTGCCATCGCCAAGCTTTCCAATAAGAGCTTCACTGCTCAACAGCGCATCCAGGGCCAGCTCGGCGGTCATATCGAGGAATACGTGGGCGAGCAGAAGCTCGTGGACGCGTTTGCCTATGGTCCCAACGCCCAGCAGCGCTTCGATGCTCTCAACGCTGAGCTCTACACGGCAGGTGAGCGCGCGCAGTTTATGGGTTCGCTTTCTAACCCCGGTACGCGCTTCATCAATAACATCATCTACGCCGTGGTCGCCGTGATTGGCTGCGCGGGCGTGATCACGGGCGTACCTGCGGCGCTCACGGTGGGCGGCGTGCAAATCTTTCTGTCCTATGCTAACCAGTACACCAAGCCATTCAACGAGGTTACCAACGTCATTACGCAAATCCAGACCGCGTACGCCTCGGCACGTCGTATGTTCGCGTTGCTCGATGCGCGCGAGCAGGAGCCCGACGCGTCGGATGCCATTGAGCTCACTGCCCCGAAGGGCGAGGTTTCGTTTGAGCATGTGGACTTTAGCTATGTGCCCGACCGCAAGCTGCTGCAGGATATCTGCATCGATGCCAAGCCTGGCATGCGGTTTGCCCTGGTCGGTCCCACGGGGTGCGGCAAGACGA
>CABSMB010000314.1 GCA_902478705.1 uncultured Collinsella sp.
TGGGCTTTAAGCCCACGTATGGCGCAGTGAGCCGTTACGGCGTGGTTGCCTTTGGCTCGTCGCTCGACCAGGTGGGCCCCTTTGGCCGCACGGTCGAGGATGTCGCGCTGGCCATGAACGCGCTTACCGGCGCGGGCCACGATCCGTACGACTGCACCAGCCAGGATTGCGCCGTCGACTTTACCGAGCATCTCAACGACAGCATCGAGGGCAAGCGCGTGGGCATCATCCCCGCGTTTATGGAGGCCGAGGGTCTGACGCCCGAGGTCAAGGCCGCTGTCCAGCGCGCCGCTCAGGAGCTGCAGAACCAGGGTGCCGAGCTGGTCGAGGTCGACCTGCCGCACCTGGACGCCGCCATCGCCGCCTACTATGTCATCGGCCCGGCCGAGGCATTCTCCAACCTGGCACGCTTCGACGGCATTCGCTATGGCTATCAGGAGGAGGGCTGCGCCAACCTGTCCGACCAGAGCTCGCTCTCGCGCGCCCACGGCTTTGGTGCCGAGGCCAAGCGCCGTCAGATGCTCGGCGCCTACCTGCTGAGCTCGGGCGTGTACGACAAGTATTACTACGCCGCGCAGAAGGCCCGCACGCTTATCACGCAGGACTACGACGCCGCGTATGCCAAGGTGGACACCATCCTCATGCCCGCCTCGCCGCGCACGGCCTTTAAGTTTGGCGAGATCAGCGACCCCACGCAGATGTATCTGTCCGACCTGTACACCATTTCGCTCAACATTTGCGGCAACGGTGGTATCTCGGTGCCGCTGGGCCTGGGCGAGGACAGCAAGCTGCCCGTTTCTGCCCAGCTGGTGGGACCTGCCTTTAAGGACCGTCAGCTGCTCACGTTTGCCCGCGCTCTGGAGCGCGGCTTTGCCGATGCCGCCACGGGTGCGCCCGCGCTTTCCGTCGCGCCCGATTTTGCCGGGAAGGGAGGCGAGCTGTAATGAAGGAGCTTTCCGAGGTCCTGCAGGATTGGGAGGCCGTGATCGGCCTGGAGATCCATACCGAGCTCACCGCACTCGACACCAAGATGTTCTGCAACTGCAAGCTCAGCCACGATGACGAGCCCAACGCCAACGTGTGTCCGGTGTGCCTGGGCCTGCCCGGCGCCCTACCGGTGCCCAACAAGAAGGCAATCGAGAGTATCGTCAAGGCAGGTCTCGCCACCAACTGCGAGATCCAGCGCCACTCGATGTTCTACCGCAAGCACTACTTCTATCCCGACATGGCCAAGAACTTCCAGACCACGCAGGGTCCGGTCGCCTTTGCCATGTACGGTCACCTGGATCTTGACGTGACCGGTCGCGGCGCCGCCGAGCGCCCCGACTGCGCGTTTGGCGAGGCCGAGGCTCAGAGCCTGGCGAGCGCCTCTGCCAACGCCGAGGGCCTGTCCACGTCTATGACGTCGACCATGCGCGAGGGCAACCAGCGTGCCGGCCACCTGGCCAGCTACGACGCGTCCAACCTGCAGATGCCCGAGCGCCGCGAGGACGGTTCCTACACGGTACCCATCCGCATCCTGCGCATCCACATGGAGGAAGACGCCGCCAAGATGGTGCACGTGGGCGGTGCCGAGGGCCGCATTACCGCCGCGGCCGAGTCGCTCGTCGACTACAACCGCTGCGGCACGCCGCTGATCGAGCTTGTTACCGAGCCCGACCTGCGCACGCCCGAGGAGGCACGCCTGTTTATGGAGAAGCTTCGTCGCATCTTTGTGACGCTGGGCATTTCCGACTGCTCCATGGAGAAGGGCTCCATGCGCTGCGACGGTAACGTGTCGCTGCGTCGCCGCGGCGAGACCAAGCTGGGCATCAAGACAGAGCTCAAGAACCTCAACTCGTTTAAGAGCCTGCACGACGGCCTTGCCTACGAGATCTGCCGCCAGGCCGAGGTGCTCGAGGAAGGCGGCATCATCTACCAGGAGACCCGCCACTGGGAGCCCAGCCGCAAGCGCACCGTGGTCATGCGCGTGAAGGAGACGGCCGACGATTATCGCCTGTTCCCCGATCCCGACCTGGCGCCGTTCGATCTGGACGACGAGTTCATTGATCGCTGCCGTGG
>CABSMB010000315.1 GCA_902478705.1 uncultured Collinsella sp.
CCTCCAACCACACGCAATTCGAGCAAAATAAAGCCGCAGGTAAACGGCTTGCTCTATTTCGAAAAATGCCGGTATGGTCGGTCTGCGTCAATCCAGCCCCGTAAACCGGCATAGTTTTAAAATGGCACTTCGACAGTATTGATTCCCGCCCCGGCGCAACCGCCACTACAGCCCGTACTTCACGACGACGCGGTTGATGCGGCGACACCAGGGCTTGTACAGAGCGGCCAAAAACACGCAGGTCGCGAGGCTATGCATGATGTCGAACGGCACCGCCGTAGCAAGACGCGCTGCGGCGCCTGCCCAGGTGAGCGGCTGCACAAAACCAATGATGTCATACGCGTTGATTACGACGCCATACAGCAAGCCCGAGGCAAAGCCATATGCCAACAGCGCTGGCATTCGCACGGTTCCATCGGCGCGGTCAAACGCGCCCGCATGCGCCAGTGCGCCACCGATATAGCCCACCAGACCCCAGGCATACATCTGCCACGGCGTCCACATGCCCTGCCCAAAAAAGAAATTACTGGTCAGCGCCGCCAACGCGCCGACCATAAAGCCGTTACGACGACCGAGCGTCGCCCCGGCGATAATGGCGATAGCGCTCACGGGCTTAAAATCGGGAATGGGCCCAAACAGGATGCGCCCCGCCGCGGCCAGCGCCGCCAGCACCAGCGTGGGCATGATCTGGCGCAGGCCTGGACGTGATGTCTCGTAGCCCGCAAAGAACAGTGCGAGCACGAGCGCCACTACAACCAGCATGGCAAGCGCCGCCTGCTCAATGCCCGCCAGCAACGCCGCAGTCATCACTGCCGGCACAGCCAGAAGCAGCGGAATCTCCATTTTTGTGAGTAAGCGCGAAGCGCGATGATCCGTCATTCCATCACGCCCTGTAGAACACGTTGTCGGCAAAGAAATCTGCCGGAGGCTCCATGCAGGCGATCTCGCCGTCGAACATCATGGCGACGTCGTCGGACACCTGCTCGGCAAAGTCCAAGTCGTGCGTGGCCATGATGACGGTGCCGCCGGCCTGCGCATGCTCGCGCAGGGCTCGGGCGATAATGCAGCGACTTGCCAGATCAAGGCCCTTGGTGGGCTCATCAAGCAGCAGCAGCTCCGGACCAATCAACAGCAGCTTTGCCAACGCAAGCAGCTGGCGCTGACCGCCCGAAAGATCGTACGGGTGACGCGCCTCCAAGCCGTCCAGTCCCAGTTGCGCCGCACGCTCCCGCGCCAAGTTCTCGTCGTATCCGCAGGTCGAAGCCCATTCCATCAGCTCGTCGCGCACCGTTTCAGCTACCAGCAATGCCTTGGGATTCTGTGGCAGCAGCGCCGCCGAAGCCGTCCCACGCACCATGCGGCCACGCTGCAGCTTAGCCGTCTTGGCCAGCACCGAGAGCATCGTCGACTTGCCGCAACCGTTTCCGCCCACGACCGCATGCACCGCGCCGGCTGAAAACGTCACATCGAGCCCGCGCAGCACCCAACCGCCCGCGCGATCGTAGCGAAACCAGCCTTCCGACAGGGTGGTAGCCGACCCACCGTGCATTTTTTGGAGTATTCTGCTTCCATCCGTGCGTGGGAAGGCTTCCGAGCCGTTCTCGAGCGACATTTGCGCCACAAATTTGGACGATTTGTCCAATTCCGAACTTTTTTTCGCGCTCGATACGTCCCCGAGCGGCTCCAGAGAGCCCAAATTGTCCACACGCCTGCTGAATACTCCGTTTTTTGCACATCGGATGGCACCCCACCCCAACATGTCATCGGAAAACAGCGATTCGCGGCGCCCCAAAGAAGCCATATCTGCCACCTCGCGCACGCGACCGCCCTCAATCCGGTACGCACACGTCGCGTACTCGAGCATCGGCCGCGGTTGATGCGTGGCCACAACAACCGTGCAGCCCAGCTCACGGTTCACGCGAAACAGCGCGTGCAGAAAATTCTTCTCGGCAACGGGATCAAGCTGAGACGTGGGCTCGTCGAGTAGCAGCACACGCGGACGCAGCGCCAGGACGGCGGCAAGCGACAGCAGCTGCTTGCGGCCGCCC
>CABSMB010000316.1 GCA_902478705.1 uncultured Collinsella sp.
TCCGTGGGCTCTTCGGTCACGACTTCCTCGGCCACGACCTCTTCGACCTCACCAGCAGGCTCGTCATCGGACTCGGGCTTCTCGAGCTCTGCGACCTCGATCTCGACGCCAAGCGTCTCGGCGGCGGCCTTCATCGACAGGGAGATGCGGCGACGGTCCATGTCGATGTCCATGACCTTGACCTGGACGGGATCGCCAACGTTGGAGACCTGACTCGGGACGTCGACGTGGCGGGACGCCATCTCGGAGATGTGCACCAGGCCCTCGATGCTGTCGCCCAGCTCGACAAATGCGCCGAACGGCACGAGCTTGGTAACCGTACCCTCGACGATGGAGCCGACGGGATAGTTCTTGACGAGCGTGCGCCACGGATCCTCGGTGGTCTGCTTGAGACCGAGCGAGATGCGCTCGCGGCTCATGTCGACATCGAGAACCTCGACCTCGACCTCCTGGCCGACCTTGACGACCTCGGAGGGATGATTGACGTGGCTCCAGGAGAGCTCGGAGATGTGGACCAGGCCGTCGATGCCACCCAGGTCGACGAAGGCACCGAAGTCAACGATGCTGGAGACGACGCCCTTGAGGTGCATGCCCTTGGCGAGCTTGGCCAGAACCTCCGCGCGCTCGGCCTTGCGACCCTCTTCGAGGACGACGCGACGGGAGAGCACGACGTTGTTGCGGTTGCGATCCATCTCGATAACGCGAGCCTCGAGGGTGGAGTGGATGTACGTGGAAAGATCCTTCACGCGGCGCAGGTCGACGAGAGATGCCGGGAGGAAGCCACGCAGGCCGATGTCAAGGATGAGACCGCCCTTAACGACCTCGATGACCTCGCCCTCAACGTTCTCGCCGTTGTTGAACTTCTCCTCGACGCTGATCCAGGCACGCTCGTACTCAGCACGCTTCTTGGAGAGGATGAGACGACCGTCCTTGTCCTCCTTCTGAAGCACGAGAGCCTCGATCTGATCGCCCAGGTTGACGACCTCGGACGGGTCGACATCGCGGCGAATGGAAAGCTCGCGCACGGGAATGACGCCCTCGGACTTGAAACCGATGTCGAGCAGGACCTCGTCACGGTCGAGCTTCACGATAGTGCCGGTGACCAGGTCACCTTCCTCGAAAGGATTAATCGTGCCATCGATCAGGGCATTCATCTCGTCATCGGAGATCTCGGTTGCATCGATGACGGTAGGATTCTTGATTACGCTCAAGAGGACCCCTTTCTTCGGGGCCCGCGAATAATTCGTAACGAACGTTTTTACTCGGGGCCAACAAAAACATCACGGTGCGGCCTATTCCGCACGCAAAGATGTATTGTACCCCATATACCCCTATTTCAAGCAATGACTTTGTAACAATTGCACCGCTTCATACAACGATTTATGTATTTTGAGATGTAAGAAATTTTCAGTTGAAATGCTCCCGCTATTTGAGAGAAAATACCTAAGTTCAAGTATATGTATGAACACGCTACCTAAATGCAGCTTAGATAACACACGGGGGAGCACACATGCGTTGCGCCAAATGCGGCTTCAGCAATATTCACGGAGCAAAGTTCTGCTCGGAGTGCGGGTCACCGCTCCAGATGCCTGGTGCCGACAGATCCAATCGAAGCGCGAACCGCAAGGTCATCAAGCTTCCATCCGACATGAGCAACGAGCCCACGACGCCCATCGAGCGCCCCTGGGAGGTCCGTGTGCCCAAACGCGATGGCGCAACCCCCACAACCCCGGGCTCTGCAAGCGCACCAGGAGCAGCTGCAAGCTCCGATAAGGCTCCCACGCCGCGTCGCAGAACAAGCGCCGCAGCTACCACGGGCAAGATTCCCGTCATCAAGCGTCCCACAAGCGAATCCGGCAGGGTTCCAGACGAAGACCGCACGACTGCACGCACGGCCAGAACCACCACCAGCACAGGAGCGCGGTCGGCAGCAGGCACCACCACCCCGATTCTCATCGACGACTTCGCAGCAGAACCAGCGCCCACGCGATCCGCTGGCACTACGGGCGATATCCCCGGTTCTCGGACACGCCGCAGCGTGCAC
>CABSMB010000317.1 GCA_902478705.1 uncultured Collinsella sp.
CGCGTATACCACGGCGCGAAGGAGACGGGCCGTCATCTCAGGGCACCTCGTTTCTTTATCGCGCCGAACAGCAGGCTTATGAGCATGACGAACACGAAGAGCACGACGCCGGTGGCGATGAGCGCTCCGCGATGCAGGTCTGCGGCGTAACCCATCTCGAGCACGATGTTGGCGGTCATCGTGCGCACGCCATCGAAGATGGAGGAGGGAATGACGGCCTGGTTTCCCGCCACCATGACCACGGCCATCGTCTCTCCGATGGCACGCCCCACGCCCAGGACGACGGACGCCATGATTCCCGAGAACGCGGCTGGCACGATGATGCGAAAGACCGAGCGCTCGTGCGTGGCCCCCAGGGCGAGCGCCCCCTCGTAGTAGCTCCGGGGTACCGCATCGAGGGCGTTCTTCGACACGGTGATGATGGTGGGCAGGATCATGATGCCCAAGAGGAAGGAGGCGGCGAGCAGCGACAATCCGTTGCCCGGGCCGATCGAGCGTACGATGGGGACGACCACCATGAGGCCAAAGAAGCCGTAGACGACCGACGGGATGCCGGCGAGCAACTCGACGGCGGGTTTGAGCAGCCGCGCGATGCTCGCGTTCGCGAAGCGGGAGAGGAAGATCGCCGTCAGGATGCCCGCGGGCACGCCGACGACAATCGCCCCGGCGGTGACGTAGAGGCTACCGACTATCATGGGGAATATCCCGTACATATCGCTTCCCGGCTTCCAGGTGCATCCCAGCAGGAAGTCGGGTAGTCCTATTTGCGCCATGGCGGGAACCCCGTTGGCAAAGAGGAAGAGGCAGATGAGCGCCACGGCCAGGATGGAGATCGCGGCAGCGGCGGCAAAGAGCCACCGCGCCACGCCTTCCTTGAGGGTCTGCCTTGACATGGAATGGCTCATGGGATGGCTAGCCAATCACGTCGGCCCAGGTCTTTGCGACACCGGAGAAGATGTCCTTAACCTGCTGGCTGGTCAGCTCGTCGACGGATGAGGACGGTGTGACGATTACGGCGATTCCGTCACGGGCGATGGGCTGGGACCTGACGCCAGCGGCAACTTCGGAATCCTTGAGCTCGCGGGATGCCATGCCGATGTCACAGGTGCCCTCGATGGCCATGTTCACGCCCGTCGTGGAGTCAGACTGCTGGACCTCGATGGTGACGGCGGGGTTGATGGACTCATAGGCCTCGGCGAGCTTCTCCATCACCGGCGTGACCGATGACGATCCCGCGATCACGACCTTGCCGGACACGTCACCCTTCTGGTAGGGCTGGGCGGCGTCGCTGACGGCGATGTAGTGGTTATCCTCGACGATGGCCTGCCCGTCGGCGCTCATGACGAAAGTGACGAAGTCGTTTGCCGCCGCATTGGACATGTCGCTGAGGACGATGTTGAAGGGACGCGAGACCTTGTAGGAGCCGCCCTTTACATTGTCCGCCGTCGCCTCCACGCCGTCGATGCGGACGGCCTTGACGGAGTCGTTGAGCGAGCCGAGGGAGATGTAGCCGATTCCATTGGGGTCGTTGGCGACCGACGTCATCATGACCGACGTGGAGTTGGTGATGGCCGCCTTGTCGGTCGTGGTATCGGTCTTGTTGCCCTGCGCGTCCTTTTCCTCCAGGCCGAAGAGCTCGATGAAGGCTCCGCGCGTTCCGGATCCGTCCTCGCGCGAGTAGACGGAGATCTGCTCGGTGCCGGCCGATCCCTGGGCGCCGGATTCCTGCCCTGACGACGAGCATCCGATCATGGCGAACGCCCCTACGAGGCAGCTCATCGCCACGATGGCCGTGAGGGCGACGCGCGCTATTGTCTTGGTCATATCTAGATCCTTTCCTGTGGTCATTGCCTATCTTCTTGTCATAGATAGGCTTTGGCCACAGGATAGAATCGGCATGTAAAGCGTCTATCAGGCGTTTGTAAAACCTCTGCAAAATGCGATGGAGCGCATAGGCGACGGGGAGGTGACAGGGGGAGGGGCGAGACACATTGGACAGGTACATCTGTCTCATTGGGGTTCATGAGACAGATGTACC
>CABSMB010000318.1 GCA_902478705.1 uncultured Collinsella sp.
CCCCGCCGTCAAACCCATCCAAAACCGCTGGGTCATGCTCACGCCCGAGGGTTTCGACTACACGCCGCCCAAGACCGCGGTCCGTCAGCGTCAGCTTATCGAGGCGCTTCAATGCGGCCCGGTCACGACGCGCGACCTCAACCTGCTCTACAACAGCATGTCGGCGACCATTAAAGCGCTCGAAAAACGCGGCGTCGTGGTGGTGGAAGAGCGCCGCGCCTGGCGTGGGTGCAGCGAACAGACCACGCTGTCCTCGGCGAGCGGCAAGGCCCCAGTGGCACTTACCAACGGCCAACGGCAAGCCCTCGCGCAGATTGAGCGCGCACGCCTGGACGCTCACGGTGATGTGGTTCTGGTCGACGGCGTCACCGGCTCTGGCAAAACCGAGGTCTACCTCTCGGCGATTGAGCGCGTGCTGGCGGCCGGCCGTTCGGCCTGCGTGCTTGTGCCCGAGATCTCGCTGACGGCCCAGACTGTCGGCCGCTTCCGCTCGCGCTTTGGCGAGACGGTCGCTGTGTTCCATTCGCGTCTTTCTGCTGGCGAGCGTCTGGATCAGTGGGATATGGTCGCCAGCGGTACGGCCCGCGTGGTCGTAGGCGCCCGCTCGGCGCTCTTTTGCCCGCTCAGCGACTTGGGCCTCATCATCATCGACGAGGAGCACGAGACCAGCTACAAGCAGGGCTCCAGTCCGCGCTACCATGCGCGCGAGGTTGCTGCCGAGATGGCGCGCCGCTATCGCTGCCCACTCGTACTGGGCTCGGCCACGCCTTCTGCCGAGGCCCTCGACCGCTGCCGCCGCGGTACGCACAACGGAGCCACCTGGACGCGCGTCGAGATGCCCGAGCGCCCGGGGCACGCCGTGTTGCCTACGGTTCGCATTGCCGACCTGCGCCGCGAGTTCGCACACGGCAGTCGCTCCATGTTCTCTAAACCGCTGATGGAAGGCCTCGAGCGCGTAGTCGAGCGCCGCGAGAAGGCCGTGCTGCTGCACAACCGTCGCGGCTTTGCGCCGTTCCTTATGTGCCGCGAGTGCGGCTGCGTGCCCACCTGCAACCACTGCTCCACCGCGCTCACGTACCACGAGCGCACGCACGCGCTGCAGTGCCACACCTGCGGATCGTCCTGGCGCGTGCAGCCCTATCCGGCACCCACGAGTCGCTGTCCCAAGTGCGGCAGCCGCTACCTGGCAAAAATGGGCCTGGGCACGCAGCAGATTGAGGACGCACTGCACCAGATGCTGCCCGACGACGTCGCCATCATTCGCATGGACGCCGATTCCACGCGCGGCAAGGACGCGCACAAAAAGCTGCTCGAGCAGTTCGATGCCGCCGATTGCGCGGTGCTGCTGGGCACCCAGATGATTGCAAAGGGCCTTGATTTTCCCGAGGTCACGCTCGTGGGCGTGGTTAATGCCGACTTTGCGCTGAAGCTGCCCGATTTTAGAGCAGGGGAGCGCGCCTACGATCTGCTGGAGCAGGTTGCGGGCCGCGCCGGCCGCGGCGATCGCCCCGGCGAGGTTATCATCCAGACCTACCTGCCCGAGGACCCGGTCATTCGCGCCGTCGCCGAGCACGACCGTTCGATTTTTACCGACTACGACCTGGACCAGCGCCGTGACGCGCTGTACCCGCCGTTTGTGCGCCTGGCCAACATCTTGGTATGGTCGACGAACGCGGATGACGCGCAGAACTACATCGGTCGCATCGCGATGCTCCTCAAGCGCCGCTGGCATGCCGCTGCACCCGACTTTTTGCGGGCGGGGAGCGCTGTGCCCCAGGTGCTTGGCCCGGCTTCGTGTGTAATCGAGAGAGCCAAGGACCGTTACCGCTTCCATCTGCTTGTAAAGTCGCCGGTAGGGTACCATGTCTCTGATGATATCGACGCCTGCCTCAAAGAGGTGGGCTCCGTGCGCGGCGTGAGCGTGAGCGTTGACGTCGACGCCTATGATTTGATGTAACAACTCGAAAGGATGGCCATGGAAGCCAACGGAATCGTACTGTCGCCCGACCCTCGTCTGCGCCAGGAG
>CABSMB010000319.1 GCA_902478705.1 uncultured Collinsella sp.
GTTGTCATGGATATATCGAACGCAACGGAGCAGCTGCTCATCGTCAGAAATGATCACGCTCTTAAATCGTTCCTGAAACACCGGTCCGCGGCGGCCGGTTTTTTGATTGAAGTGTTTCGCATATGCCGTATCAATCGCATGCATGGAAACGCTCATCTGATTATCGAGGTCATCAAACAGCAGGTGAACATGGTTGTCCATGAGGCACCAGGCCAGCAAACGAATGTGAGCGGACCTAAATCGTCTATTCAATAGATTGAGAAAATAAAGGCGGTCGTCATCGTCCTCAAAGATCAGCTGGCCGGCACAACCCTTGAGCATGACGTGATAATGGCCGAGTTCGGACAACGCACGGGCAATGCGAGTCATCAAAGCCCTCCCTTCCGAGAATGCAGTAGTCACAGCATACAAAAGAAAGGGAAGAAAAAGACCGAACCACCCAACAAAGGTGAGCGGTTCGGCAAACGGTAGCAATGATTTTTTTATCCCCGTCCCAGAAAAATCATTTAGAGGAGGTTGAGGGGAAGCTGGGGAGCGTCGCCCCAGAGCTTCTCGAGGCGGTAGAAGTCACGCGCCTCGGGGGTGAAGACGTGGACGACGACCGAGCCGTAGTCCATGAGCATCCAGGTCTTCTGCTCGCGGCCCTCGATGGAGAACGGGTGCTCACCGCAAGCCTCGGCGACCTTCTCCTCGATCTCGTCGACGATAGAATCGACCTGACGGTTATTGGTACCGGTAGCGAGCACGAAGTAGTCGCACACGTCGGAGAGCTCGGTCAGATCGAGCACCTGAACGTCCTCGCCCTTCTTGTCGTAGGCGGCCTGCGCGGCGGCGCGGGCGACATCCTCGGCGGCGACACCGCTCGCGGACAGCGAGGCGGCGGCGCGGTCGGACGTGGCAACGAAACTCTTGTGCTCCACACCTTCAAGAATCTGCTCGTTGGTCATGGTCTCGTCGGCCATGGAATACCTCTTTCTAGACACACCCGAGCTAGCGCAGCTGGGCGTAATGGTTGTAAATCGTAATAGCCGTGGGATAAAGATAGCGCCCGGACTGGATAACGTAGACCAGACCCTGCGCAAAACAGGAGAAGAACAACTCGTCAAGCGTCGACTCCCCCACCATCTTACGCAGCGCATGGGCGTAATCACCATGGCGGTTGGGCTCGATGGCATCGGCCACAAAAACCACCATATCGAGCGGCGTCATGTCGCAGGCGCCCACGGTGTGACGGTCGACAGCCTGGAAAACGGCCGGCGATAGCTCGGGAAATAGCTGCGGAAGCTCATAGGCGGCAACCGGGCCATGTAAAAGCGGCGTCGCGGCAGACGGAGAGCCGGCAATCTTAATGCCATAATGCAGAGCGCGCGTGACCAGCTCGTCGTCGGAGAGCACCTTGTCCCAGTCATGGATCAGGCCGGCGGCAGCGGCATCAAAGCGGTCGACACCGTATACCTCGGCTAGGTGCAGTGCAGTCTCGGCAACCCCGAGCGAATGAACGTAGCGCTTACGTTTATCCTTCATGCGCACATCGAGCAAATCGTGGATACGCGTCAACAATGCGCGCTCGTCGCCCTCAAACTGATCCTCTACCGACAACGTAGACCCCCATCATTCAAAATCTTCTTGACCCAGATCGGTATACAGCCCGCGTTTGCGAATATAGCCGAGCACGGACTCGCTCGTAAGATAGCGCACGCTCATGCCACGGGCAACTCGCTTGCGAATGTTGGTCGAGCTGATCGCCAGCGCCGGAATCTGGATATAACGCACGTCAAACGGCAGGCCCGACTCTTTGATTCGTGCGCGAGCAGTATCGATGTCAAAGCCGGGACGTGTCGCAGCAATAAAGGTTGCCAGTTCGGCAATCTCATCAGCATTGTGCCAGGTCACAATATCGATAATCGCGTCGGCGCCCGTAATGAAGTAGAGCTTTACCTGAGGCGGGTAAAAGTCGCGAAGGGCATGAAGCGTATCGGCCGTATAGGTCCTGTCTCTTATACACATCTCCGAGCC
>CABSMB010000320.1 GCA_902478705.1 uncultured Collinsella sp.
AACTCAATAGAGATACTTAGGCGTTGACTATACTTTCTTTTATTCTCAATCAAGTTGGAAAGGAGGTTCCTTGATTCCCAAATACGAGGCAATAGCTGCAGATATTCGCCGAAGCATCGAGGATGGCGCTCTTAAACAGGGCGACAAGCTTCCCACCGTCGTTGAGTTCTGCGAGCTCTATAGCGTTTCCAAAATCACCGTCAAACGAGCTATTGAACAAATCACCGAGGAAGGCCTTATTACCAGCCGGCGCGGATCGGGTACCTACGTTAAGGACACGGCGGGACTTCCCGGCCAGGCGTTTTTCCAGGGCAAAAACGACCGTGCCCAGGGTTTTTCGTATGAGCACCGCGGGGAGAAGGTGACCTCGGTGGTCTACGATTTCTCGATCGTTAATCCGCCAGCGGACATCGCAGCCCAGCTGGGAATTGCTGAGGATGACTTTGCCTATCACGTCGTGCGCGTGCGCCAGGTCGACGAGAAGCCCATCGTCATCGAGCACACCTATATGCCGCTCGAACTGATCCCGGGCCTTAAAAAGAAGGACCTGTACGGATCGGTCTACGGCTTTATCCGCGAGCAATGCGGGCTGAAGATTTCGAGCTTCCATCGCACCATCCGCGCCGTCGCGGCAACTGAGGAAGAGGCTGAGCGCCTGGATACCAAACCTGGCTCTCCCCTGCTCGAGCTCAACCAGATTGGCTTTTTGGACAGCGGCGCCGCCTTTGAGTATTCGGTCTCGCACAACGTAGGCGACCGCTTTGAGCTGCACAACGTAACGCTGGCCTAGCTTTGTTATCCGGTGGGTGCTCGTTTTGAGTCGTCTTACGCGGCGCCCGCGCAATATAATGGGGGTATGAACATGTCCGATTTGATTAAACTGACGCCGATCTTCCACGAGAAGATCTGGGGTGGCCGCCAGCTCGAAACCGTATTTGGTTACGATATTCCCGAAGGTCCCATCGGTGAGTGCTGGGCCATCTCGGCACACCCCAACGGCGACTGCCAGATTGCGGAGGGCCCGTATGCAGGCCACACGCTTTCGTGGCTGTGGGCCGAGCACCGCGAGCTCTTTGGCAACTGCGAGGGCAAGGAGTTCCCGCTGCTCATTAAGATTCTGGACGCCAAGGACGACCTTTCGATCCAGATTCATCCCAACGACGAGTACGCCGCCAAGCACGAGAACGGCAGCCTGGGCAAAACCGAGTGCTGGTATGTGCTGGATTGCGAACCCGGTGCCACGATCATCGTCGGCCAGCGCGCGCATGACCGCGCCGAGGCCGCACAGATGATCGAGGACGGCCGCTGGGGCGACATGCTCAACGCGCTGCCGATCCACAAGGGCGACTTTTTCCAGATTGATTCCGGTACCGTGCATGCCATCAAGACCGGCACGCTCATTTTGGAGACGCAGCAGTCGAGCGATGTGACGTATCGCCTGTACGACTACGACCGTCCCGGCACCGACGGCAAGCTGCGCCCGCTGCACATTGAGCAGAGCCTCGACTGCATCGACTTTGATGCTCAGGCTCCGACCGACGGCACGATAACCGCGCCCGAGGTGGACGGCGTGACCGAACTCGAGTCCAACCCCTGCTACACCGTTGATCGCGTGCGCATCAACGGCAGCAAGACCTTGGACCAGCGCTGGCCCTTCATGTGCCTGTCGGTCATCGACGGCGAAGGCACCATCTGCGGCGACCCCGTCCACAAGGGAAGCCACCTGCTGGCCCCGAGCACCGTGGACAAGATCGAGCTCGAGGGCAATATGGAACTGATTATCAGCCACCTCTAGGTCGCAACAACAACCCAAACGCAACAAGGGGCTCTCCCGTCCATGTACGGGAGAGCCCCTACTCGTATCTATCTATCAGCCCACCCGGCTCTCCAGATCAAAAAGCGAACGGGCAAAGCAACGTTCGCAAGCTGCAGGCCAAAACGCCACAAGGAAGAGGGCGCGCCGGGGGCTTTGGTCGATCGCGAGTTCCGCACGAGCCGGAGAGCACT
>CABSMB010000321.1 GCA_902478705.1 uncultured Collinsella sp.
TGCGAGTGCCAAAGGCGTGCTGGATGTTACCGGACACGCAGAAGGCAAGCGTCTTGGTAAAGCCGTGGAACACGCAGTGCAGCAGGGCCGCGGCGATACCCAGCGGACCACCGATGCCCAGGCACAGGGCGATAACGCCCACGTTCTCGACCGACGAGTACGCAAAACGGCGCTTGAGGTCGTCCTGACGAAACATCGAAAGCGCCGCCACCAAAATAGACAGCGTGCCGACGATCAGCAGCAAAAGCTGAGGATACTCGGCGCCCACGGCCTGGATGGTAAAGCCGTAGAATCGCATGATCACAAGCATGGCGCACTTGAGCAGCACGCCCGAGAGCAGGGCCGAGACAGGGCTCGGAGCCTGCGAGTGGGCATCGGGCAGCCAGGTGTGCATGGGAAACAGGCCGGCCTTGGTGCCAAAGCCAATGACGATGAACGCAAAGGCGAGGCGCATAAGCGTCGGGTCGAACCGGTCGGCATACGGCAGCACGCACGACAGGAACGCGGCCTCGTGGGCGTTAGGAATCACGTCGGCGGCGTTGGCATAGATCAGCAGCGTGCCAAAGAGGCCAAAGGCCACGCCGGCGGTGCAGACCATCGCATACTTCCAAGAAGCCTCGAGGGCCGTCTTGTTCTTGTAGATACCCACGAGGAACACGGTGGAAAGCGTGGTTGCCTCCACGGCGGCCCACGTGAGGATCATGTTGTTGGACAGGCACGCGAGCAACATGGTGAACACGAACAGGCTAAACAGCGCAAAATACTGCTTGGCGCGCTCGGCGGGCATGGTACCTTCCTCGATATCGGCCTTTACATAGGGCAGCGAGAACAGCCCCGTAAGAAAACCGATAAACCCGATGAGCAGCACAAAGATGGCGCCCAGCGAATCGAGGTGGAACCACAGGCCAAGAGCGCTCGCGGTGTCGCCGCTCATAAGGACGTCACCGGCCGTCATAATCGACAGCACCAGGACGGCTGCGACGGAGACCAGGTTGAGGCCGGCAAACACGTTATAGGACGTGTTCTTGGGCAAAAACGCCATGACCAGCGAGAACACCAAAGGAGTCGCAAGCAGGGCGAGAATCAACGTTTCCATGGACTACCCCCTCAGCTCGGACAGGTCGCGCGCATCGAGCGAGTGGGAGTCGTCCCAAATGCGACGCACGACGATGGACATGATAATGACGGCAAAGATGGCGTCGGTGGCGATACCGATCTCGATGATCTCGGGAGCGGTGGGGGCCAAAAGCGCGAGCGTCACGTGGCTGCCGTTTTCCATAAGGCAGTATCCAAAGATCTGCTTCATGATGTTGCGCTGCGAGATGATGCAGGTGAGGCCCACAAAGAAGTGAGCGAAGCTAATAGCGAGCGCAGGCGTTGCGACCTCGGCCGTGGGCAGGCTGATCTGCGTCACGACGGCAAAGCAGATCGCGACCTCGACGGCGATGATGCAAATGGCCCAAGCAGGCTTAAGGCCGGCCTTGAGCGATGCGTCGCTCGGCTCGCCCATCTTCTTGTACGCACGGTTGAGGATATATGGGACCAGGACGACCTTGGTGATAAAGGCGGATCCGGCCCACATAAGCAGCTCCTGCGCACCAGTGGTGACGCCGAGCGTGGCGAGCAGTCCCACGAGCACCAGCGACTGCACCGCATACCAGCGGATGGCGTGCTTGATGTTCTTTGAGACGACCACCATGGTGGACGTGACGATCAGAAGGCCGCCAAGGATGTTGACGATCGAATAACCCATGTCGTTCTACCTCCTAACCGATCCAGCTGGCCGAAAGCGGGCCGCTGACGATAACCATGATGATGAGCACGATGAACACGAACGCCATCGCACGGGGAAGCGGGGCTCCCGCAGCGACCTCTTCACTCGGCTCGCCGGGCAGGCAATAGCCCATCCACTTGAGGAACCAGGCGAAGGTGGCGACGGTTTCGGCGACCATGATGCACACGAGCACCAAGATCGCGACGTTGCCGGCACCGACGGAGAAG
>CABSMB010000322.1 GCA_902478705.1 uncultured Collinsella sp.
AAGCGCGCCAATACAGATCGACACCCTCGAGCTCGGAAGCGGGCACCTCGTGTCCCAGTTTTTGCCACGGCGTTCCCAGTGTTTTAGCCATTGTTTATGTCCCTTCGCTGCACGGTCGCCCTCCGATACGGCAACCTTTCGTTGGGACCAGTATATTTGCTAAAACGTTTTATCACCATGATAAAACGTTTTAGCATTCCAATTTGCTTCTAAATCAGCAAAACAAGACATCGACCTGCGGCATCATTTGTCACAAGTCCTTCATATTCGTGATATACAAATCAGTAACGTGTTTAGTTGTGTTCGGTAAGCTCGAGCACGCTGCCCTTCACGATAAGCGCAGGCTCCAAAACCACTTCTTCGGCACGCCTACCACCCTTGCCGGCAAGGCGTTTGGACATGCAGCCAAAGGCATGCTCGGCAAGCACGCCCGGATCCTGCTCGATCGCGGTCAGCGCCGGCTCAAAGAGAACGTCGGCCGCCGAGTTGTCGTAGCTTACGACCGAAATGTCACCCGGGATGCTCTTCCCCATCTCGTGCAAGCGCTTAAGCAAGCCCAGCGCGATGTTATCGGAACTTGCGAACACAGCGGTTGCGTCGGTCGCCAGCACCGCCTCCGATGCCTCGTAGGCACTCGGAATGTAATATTCGCTCTCAAACTCCAAGCGCGCGTCGATGGGCAGGCCCACCTCGCGCAGGGCGCGCTCATAGCCGGCGAGACGCTTGCGTCCCGTGTTGGAGCGACGCGCGTTGACCAGGCAGGCGATGCGGCGATGGCCCTGTTCAATCAGATAGCGCGTGGCCATATAGCCACCCATCTCGTGATCGAACATCACCTTGTCGCACTCGAGCCCCTCAATGGCGCGGTCGACCATTACGGCAGGAATGGGAAGATGGCTGACTTCCTCGCGCAGGGCACGATCATCCGAGAACTCATCGCCCACGACCAGAAACACGCCGTCGACGCCGCGGGTCACCAGCTGGCGCAGCAGTTCCAGATCGTCCTCGGCACTTCCGCCCGAACTGGTGATGAACAACGCATAGCCGTCCTCGCGGCAGCGCTTTTCCAGGCTACCGGCGAGCGAGGCAAAAAAGCGGCTCTCGATATTGGGAACGATAAGGCCCAGGGTGCGCGACTCGCGCATGACCAGACTGCGCGCAATTTGGTTGGGAACATAATGGTTTTGCGCGGCGACTTCCTTAATGCGCTTGCGGTTTTCTTCCGAGATGCGACAGGGCCGGTTGTTGAGCACCAGCGAGACCGACGAGGGGGAAAGTCCCACCTGCTGGGCGATCTGCTTCAGCGTTACTTTGTTGGCCATCTCGCTCCTCCAAGTTTGCGCGCAATTGTTAAAAAGTATAGCGACCGCCCCTCTACCTCGATGATAAACACTTTACCAATCCGGTAAACGGCACCTTTATCGCCGCGATTGGTGCAAAGTAACCTGGCCCCTTTGCACCATATGGCGCATTGGGGTCAGGTTACTTTGCACCAAATCCATCCGGGTAGGGTATATTGCATTCGATTGATGAAACGACCACCAAAAGGCGGATATTCGTATGCACGAGAATGACTTTTTTAACGAGGACCTGCTCTGCGCGCTCGCCGGTGTTGCCGGCGAGGACAACGTGCTCATGAGCGAGCCCATGCGCGAGCACACCACGTTTAAGATCGGCGGACCGGCCGATGTCTTTGTCACACCCGATACCGAGCAGGGCCTCGTCGCCACGCTCGACACCTGCTATCGCTGCGACCTGCCGCTCACCATCGTGGGCAACGGCTCCGACCTGCTCGTCGGTGACAAGGGTATCCGCGGCGTCGTCGTGGCACTGGGCGAAGGCCTCTCCAACATTACCGTCGACGGCACGCATGTCACGGCAGCAGCCGGCGCGCTGCTCTCGGATGTGGCCGCTGCGGCCGCCGAGGCTGGCCTCACTGGCATGGAGCCTATCTCGGGCATTCCCGGTTCGATCGGCGGCGCCTGCTACA
>CABSMB010000323.1 GCA_902478705.1 uncultured Collinsella sp.
GTTCGCTGCTGTCCGTTGCCGACGCCGCCGAGACCGACCCGAGCCTGTGGACCGCGTTTGCCGGCATGTTCCCCACCATGGGTGCTTGCGTTGCCTTTGGCGCTTTCAACCTGCTGTGTGCTCCGTGCTTTGCCGCCATGGGTACCATCCGCAACCAGATGGACTCCGGCAAGTGGACCGCTATTGCCATCGGCTACGAGTGCGCTTTCGCTTGGGTGATCGGCCTGTTCATCAACCAGTTCTACAACCTGCTTGTGTTGGGACAGTTTGGTATCTGGACGATTGTGGCCATCGTGCTGCTGGTTGCGATGCTCTTCCAGATCTTCCGTCCCATGCCCAAGCATGTATGGACCGACGAGGACGAGACCAACACTGCTTCCGCCGCAGTTTCCGCTTAAGTCCGAATAAGGATTAACCCCTTTCCACGAGCCCGGGTGTCCCAGCGACACTCGGGCTTTTTGGTGGGGGAGATGTGGCGTTTCCGCAGATAAAACCGACCAAAATAAACCTGTCCCTTTTTGCTAGGTGGAGAATGGGGTAAAGTAAGTGATGGCTAACTAGAGGAGGCTTGCTATGGCACCTATCGATATTGTTGTACTGGCTGTTATCGGTATTGCGTTTGTCGCGGTATGCGTGCGCATCTACCGCAAGGGCACCTGTGCCGACTGCGCTCAGGGCGGCGTTTGCACGGGGCATTGCTCCAACAAAAAGACGTGCGCCGCACTTAAGGGCGTAGACAAAATCGCCGAAGACTTGGGCCGCGGTATTCATTAGCCGACCGGCGTTTGGGTATGTTTGACTACGGATACGGCAGTTACTGATACGATAAGTACGTTAGCAACTGCCGCCGAGCGGCTCAAACGAAAGGAACCCTGTATGGAGTCCTCTGCCTATCCGATGCTCTTTAGCCCGATCAAGGTCGGTACGACCGAGGTCAAGAACCGCGTCTTTATGCCGCCGGTGTCCACCAACCTGGCCGATCATGGCTATGTGACCGACGACTTGGTCGATCATTACCGTGCCCGTGCCAAGGGCGGCGTGGGCCTCATCATCACCGAAGTCGTGACGGTCGAGCCCACCTATACCTATCTGCCGGGTGACATGTGCTGCTACGATGACACGTTTATCCCCGGCTGGGAAAAGCTCGCCGCGGCCGTCCACGAGTACGGCTGCAAGATCATGCCGCAGCTCTTTCACCCCGCCTACATGGCCTTTAACATTCCGGGCACGCCGCGCCTGATCGCTCCGTCCTTTGTGGGCCCGTCTTACGCCCGCGAGGCACCGCGCCCCATCACGGTCGACGAGATCCACGAGCTCACGCATCAGTTTGGCGACGCTGCCGTGCGTATGCAGAAAGCCGGTGTCGATGGCGTCGAGGTCCATGCAGCGCACGCCCACGGCATGCTCGGCGGCTTTTTGACCCCGCTCTACAACAAGCGTACCGATGAGTACGGCGGCTCGCTCGACGCCCGCATGCGCTTCCTGCTCGAGGTCATCGCCGAGATTCGCGAGCGCTGCGGCAAGGACTTTATCATTGACGTCCGCATCTCGGGCGATGAGTACACCGATGGCGGCCTGACCCTCAACGACATGATCTACGTCTCGCGTCGCCTGGAGAAGGCCGGCGTCGACATGATTCATGTGTCGGGCGGTACCACCATCAAGCGCGGTTCCGCGATTCCCGCCGCCGGCACGCAGCAGGCCTCGCATGCCGCCTGCTCGCGCGAGATCAAAAAGCACGTCAACATTCCCGTCGCCACCGTCGGCCGCATCAACGAGGCCTGGATCGCCGAGGAGCTGATCGAGGACGGCGCTGCCGACATCTGCATGATGGGCCGCGCCAATCTGTGCGATGCCGAGTTCTGCAACAAGGCCGCTGCCGGCAACGCCGATGACATCCGTCCCTGCATCGGCTGTCTGCGCTGCCTGAACGGCATCATGTTTGGCAAGCGCATCTCCTGCACCGTCAACC
>CABSMB010000324.1 GCA_902478705.1 uncultured Collinsella sp.
GCGCAACACGAGAGCTAGTCGACGGAGCCATCGAGGCGTCAAAGGTCGATTTCGAAAACGATGTGTGCGAGACGACGCTCGCCGCGCTCTCGGACCAAGACGTTGCGTTTCTTGCCGCAATGGCGGATGACGAAGACACCGTGTCGCGCATTTCTGATGTAGCCGAGCGCATGTCGGTCACACCCGACTACGCACAAAAGTATCGCCGGCGCCTTATCGACGCCGGCGTAATCGAACAGGCCCGCCGCGGGTACGTGCGCTTCGCTGTTCCTTATATGGCCGACTACCTGCGAAGTCAACTGTAGGCAAACCACCACAAAAGGCACCTTTGTGGTGGTTTTGACCGGTTTGTCTCGATCTGTAACAGTTAGACCGTCAAAACCGAGCCTGGTGTTACAGATTGAGATTTTCGGGCAGCCCCCTGCAGTTTGTCTCGTTCTGTAACAGGTAGAGACGATTTTGGCTGCTAGATGTTACAGATTGAGACGAAGCGCTAGTCGCAGGTGATGTCGAGGTTTTTGCCGGTTAGGCCTACGTAGCCGCCCTCGGCTGCTTTGGGACTATCGGCGTGGCAGAGGACCCACTTGTCGGCCTTCCAGTAGCAGTAGCTGTCGCCGGCGGCGGACATGTTGGCAGCGGCCTCGGGACGCGGACCATTGGTGCCGGCGGGCAGCGCTACCATTACCTGGAAGCCACCGTCGTCGACCATGCACGGCGTGTAGTGCAGCGTCGTGGCGTAGACCTCGACAAGCGTGCCGGCCGGGGCGCGGAAGGCCTTGACCTGCGCGGTGTCGAGCTTGCCGTCGACGATCTGCTCGCGCTTGGCCAGCAGCAGGATAAAGTCGCGGGCGCCCAGGTTAAACTCGCTGGCGCGATGGTACTCCAAGCAGTTGAGCTTCGTGTTGTGGCCGTTGCACCAGCCCAGCTGGAAGGGACGGCCGCCGTACATGAGCAGGCCGAGCGTGTCGGCGCCCTCGACCTGCTCGAGCTCGGGCGCGGAGGCCACGTACTTGCTGCCCTCGGGGATGGGCGTGGCGGAGAGCGCCTCGATGAGCGAGGCGGTCAGGCTGGAGGGCACGTCATCCCACACGCGGCCGTAGGACTCGAACTCGGGATCGGTAACAGAGTAGATATGCATGTTCGCTCCTGTTCGTAAATGTGACTATATAAACATTCTAGAACATTAGCCGTCTTTTGATGGAGTCAATACCGCAAACAATACGCACCAGAGTCACATGGGCAAAAGGGCGGCGTGTATTTTACTTAGCCGAGATAGCCCTTAAGGAACTCAATGACACCCGAGCACCAGTGATCAGTTTCCGGCGCATGAGGTTTCATTAACGCATGCCCTCCTTCTGGATACATAATCTCCTCGTGGTGCACCCCAGCCGCATCCAGTGCGTCAACCATCTTTCCGAGATTGCCGGGCGATACGACATCATCGTCGGCGCATTGCCAAAGATATGTCGGCGGATACCGTTCCCACACATGTTGATCAATGCAGAAATCATCAATCGCATCGTGCCCAGCTCCACCGCACACCGAATCAAGAAATCTATGGTCTGACGCACATTCGGACTCATGAAGGTCAATCGGGGCGTAACACAGAACCAAAGCTTTTGGCGGCTCGCATCCGTAAGATGCAAACCCCTTGTTATCCGTCCCCCACTCGGCGGTCAAATGCGCGCCAGCGGAAAAACCGATAACCGCATATTTTTTGTCCACATTAAATCGCGTTGAATTCTTGAGGACAAAACGGACTGCGCGATTAAGGTCATCGATCGGACGCGGCATCAGCGGCTCGACCCCCACCCTGTATGACAACACAAACACGTTATAGCCCGCATCGTTGAGCTCGGGAGCAACGGGAAAACCTTCCATTTGGTGACAAACGCTCTGATAGCCCCCACCCGAAATCGCGATAACGAATGGCGCCCCCGGTCGCCCCGGAAAGAAAAACAGCTTTGTGT
>CABSMB010000325.1 GCA_902478705.1 uncultured Collinsella sp.
CTGCAGATGGAAAAGATTCTGTTTCCCTGCGGCGAGCTCACCGGCCTGATCGGCGCTGCCGTCATCATGCGCCCGAGCAAGAGCGTCATGGACTTTACGACCAAGTCGCTCAAGAAAAAGTTCAAGGACAAGCGCTTTGCCGCCGGCTGCTCGCGCGACGTGATTTCGCAGGGCGCCGAGATGCTGGGCTGGGAGCTCCCCGAGCTCTTCGACCGCACCATCGCGGCCATGCAGTCCTTCGCCCCCGACCGCGACACCTTCCAGGCCTAATCCGCCTCCCCCAAAACGCAAAACCACCGCAAAGGTGCTCGTCCCCTTTGCGGTGGTTTTTTGCGCGGGCGTTAGGGACGGACCTGGCCGGTGCCGCGGAGCTTGTATTTGTAGGTGGTGAGGGCCTCGGCGGCAAAGGGGCCGCGGGCGTGGAGCTTCTGAGTTGAGATGCCGATCTCGGCGCCCAGGCCAAACTCACCACCATCGGTGAATCGCGTGCTGGCGTTGGCGTACACGGTCGAGGCATCGACCGCATCGAGGAAGCGCTCGCAGGCGTCCTCGTCCTCAGCAACGATGGCCTCGGAGTGCATGGTGCCGTAGCGGTTGATGTGCGCGATGGCCTCGTCCTCGTTGGCCACGACCTTCACGCTCATCTCGAGCGCCAGGTACTCACGGCCCCAATCCTCCTCGGTCGCAGCAACGTAATCGTCGCCCTCGGCAAGCCCGGCAGCAGCGCACGCGGCGCAGGCGGCCTCGTCGCCGTGCATCAGCACGCCGTGGTCGTGCAGCACGGCCACGACCGCAGGCAAGAACGAATCGGCCACGGCACGGTCGACCAGCAGCGACTCGGCGGCGTTGCACACGCCCACGCGCTGGGTCTTGGCATTGACGATAATGTTGAGCGCCTTATCAAAGTCGGCTGATTCGTGCACGTAGATGTGGCAGTTGCCCGTACCCGTCTCGATCACCGGCACAAGCGACTCGCGCACGCAGCGCTGAATCAGGCCCGCTCCGCCGCGCGGAATGAGCACGTCGACGATGCCGCGGAGCTTCATGAGCTCGCCGGTGGCCTCGCGGTCGGTAGACTCGACCATCGAGACCGCCTCGCGCGGGAAGCCCTTGGCCTCCAGCGCATCGGCCAGCAGCTCGGCGATCATGGCGCACGAGTGGTAGGCCAGCGAGCCGCCGCGCAGGATGCAAGCGTTGCCGGTGCGGATGCAGATGCCCGCGGCGTCGGCCGTCACGTTGGGGCGCGCCTCGTAGACCATGGCGACCAGGCCCAGCGGCACACTCACGCGGGTGAGGTCCACGCCGCTTGCGAGCACGCGGTGGTCGAGCACGCGGCCGACAGGATCGGGCAGCTCGGCGAGTTTCTCCAGGCCGGCGGCCATGCCCTCGACGCGCTCGGGCGTCAGCAGCAGGCGGTCGAGCAGTCCGGCAGAAGTGCCCGCATCGCGCGCGGCGGACATATCGAGCTCGTTGGCGGCTACGATAGAATCGACGCCGTCACGCAGCGCCGCAGCCATGGCACGCACGGCTTCCTGACGCTGCTCGTCGCTCGCGGTGGCAAGCGAAGCCGACGCTGCCTTGGCGGCAACGGCAAGATCGTGGACATACGTGGCTATATCGACCGACATGGGCGGCCCTTTCTCCTAGAAGTTTGCAACCATGGTAGCCGATTTGCGCATGCCCACGCCCGCGGCGGTAGAATTGGTCAACCCGAAACACCGCAACGAACGGAAGTACCGCATGTCCCTCATCACTTCGTACCACGTCCCCGGCCTCTATGTCGAGGATCACAGCATCGACGTCCCCTTGGATTGGCGTGGCCTGGAGCCGATGCTGCTGGCCGTCGGCAGCACTATGCGCCGCGGCGCCATGCCAGCACCCATCGCCGGCGCACCCGAGAGCACCAAGCTCTTCTACCGCGTGGTCCTGTCTCTTATACACATCTGACGCTGCCGACGAGCGATC
>CABSMB010000326.1 GCA_902478705.1 uncultured Collinsella sp.
GAGCGGCCTTGGTGTCGGCCTTCACGCCCTCCTCGAACTTGGCGATGATGGCCTGCGCGCGAGCCTCGCGGTCGAGCGCCTCCTTATGGGCGACGACGACGTCCTTGCGGGTGTGCTCGATCTTGTCCAGGCGCTTGGCCAGGGTGGCGAGCTCGTTCTCCAGGTCCTGCACCTCGCGGTAGTCAGAACCGTCAACATGGCGCTTCTTGGCAGCCTCGATGGCGTTGTTGGTCTGGATCTCGGTGGTGTTGAGATCGTCGAGCTCAATGTCCAGGTCCTTGCGCTGGGCGTAGAGCTTGGTCATCTCGGACTTGAGCTTCACATAGGTCTTACGCTTGGAAGCGAGCTCCTTGAGCTCCGGCATATTGGCAAGTTCGCTCTTGTTGCGGGCGAGCTCCAAATCGATCTGTTGCAGCTTGAGTAGCGTAGCGCCGGCGCTCATAAGTTCTCTCCTTTTGTCACAGTCCACCATTTTAATCGTTTGACGGGGGTCGACCCCGGCGTCAACCGCAGAGTTCATCAAGATATCCACGAACGGCTCCTCGGAGCGGTCGTGGCCGAGCAGAATCACAGGCAGCCTGCGCAGGGCAAGGTCCTGGGCCACGTGGTAGCCCGCCTCTCCGGTCACGATAACATCCGCGCCCGCGGCGATGGTAAGCTCGCCAAAGTCGCCCAGGGAGCCGCCCAAGATGGCGACGGTGCGGCACACGTGATCGGCTTCGCCCCACACGCGCGGGTCGCTGCCAAATGCCGTGGCGGCACGGGCGGCGAGGTCACGCAGGCTGCAGGGGTTGTTGAGGGTCGCGAGTGCGCCCAGGCCGCAGGCCTCGGGGTCGTCCACATGCTCCAGCGAGCTCACAGGCTCAGCACCCAGCAGCTCACTCAGGCAGACGCGTGCCTCGTGCGAGCGGTCCAGATTAGTGTGGAGCGAGATAATGCTCACGCCGCAACGGGCCGCTTCGTACAACGCCGCGCTGCACTGGGGACGTGCGGAATCGGCCGGGCAAAAGGCCTCGGGCGCCTTGATGTAGATGGGGTGATGCGTCAGCAGCACGTTGGCTCCGGCCTCAAGAGCGCGGCGCACGTTGGCCTCGGTCGCATCGAGCGCGCAGGCAACGCGGCGGATCTCGGCGGCGGGGTCTCCAACGGATAGCCCCACATGGTCCCAGCCCTCGGCATCCGCCTTGGAATAGCGCGCTAGTAACGCACGTTCAAGCTCGGCAACAATCATGCGGCACCCACGATCAAGAGCAGTGCCTGGGCAAACTCGTCCAAATCGTCCGGGTTCACGCGGTCATCGAACGAGATGCGCAGCGCGCCCAGCGCCTGCTCGCGGCCGATGCCCATGGCGCTGAGCACGTGGCTCGGGTCCATGCTGCCACTCGAGCAGGCCGAGCCGGCCGATACCTCAAAACCCGCGGCGTCGAGCTTGATGATGAGCTCCTCGGAGTCCATACCGTCGACGTAGATCGAAACCATACCCGGCAGACGATTGGCCTGCATATAGTCACCCATCGTGGCGTGAATGCGCGGATGGGCCGTAAGCGTGGCGTAGAGCTTGTCGGACAGGGCCTGCAGCGTCGCGCGCTCCTGGGCTACATTGGGGGCCAGCGCATCTTGTGCGCGGCAACGGTCATGGCATCGACACCCAGCTCGGTAACATCGAGCGGAATATGCAGATAGCCCTGGATGGCATCGGTGTGGAACAGTGCGCCGGCAGCGTGTGCGGCTGCGGCAAGCTCACGGATGGGCTGCACCACGCCGGTTTCGTTGTTGGCGACCATAATGCTCACGAGCGCCACGTCGTCGCTCAGAAGCTCGGTAAGTGCCGCGGGCTCAATGTAGCCCGCGCGGCAGGGCTGAACCAGGTCGACGGTAAAGCCAGCGGCGCGCAGCAGCGGCAGGTTGTCCAGGATCGAATCGTGCTCAATGGCGGACACGATTACGCGGTCGCGCTTACGAT
>CABSMB010000327.1 GCA_902478705.1 uncultured Collinsella sp.
TACGAGATTCGCCTTAGTCTCGTGGGCTCGGAGATGTGTATAAGAGACAGAGCTCGGTGTAGGCAAAGTAGGTCTTTTCTTTGCAATTGATCTCGTAGAGCG
Source organism: uncultured Collinsella sp. (assembly GCA_902478705.1). Classification (GTDB taxonomy): domain Bacteria; phylum Actinomycetota; class Coriobacteriia; order Coriobacteriales; family Coriobacteriaceae; genus Collinsella. The sequence continues at coordinate 103 of CABSMB010000327.1, forward strand.
GCGACTCGGCGATATACACGTAACCCTCGTCGATGAGCGTGGGCACCAGACGATAGAGCATGGTGAGCACGAGCGTGCGGATGTGATAACCGTCGACGTCGGCGTCCGTACAGATGATGACCTTGTTCCAGTTGAGGTTGTCCAGGTCAAAGGCGCCAAGGTTCTTGATGCGCTTGTCCTTGATCTCCACACCGCAGCCCAGCACGCGCATGAGGTCCATGATGATGTCGGACTTAAAGATGCGCGGATAGTCCTCCTTTAGGCAGTTGAGGATCTTGCCGCGGACGGGCATAACACCCTGGAACTCGGCATCGCGCGAGGTGCGAATGGCGCCTGCTGCCGAGTCGCCCTCTACGATGTAGATCTCGCGGCGGCTCTTGTCCTTGGAGCGGCAGTCGATGAACTTCTGCACGCGGTTGGCCATGTCGGTCTTCTGCTGAAGGTTGGTCTTGATGCTCTGACGCGTCTTCTCGGCGTTCTCGCGCGAGCGCTTGTTGATGAGCACCTGCTCCATGATCTTGTTGGCAGCGTCTTTGTTCTCGATCAGGTAAGTCGAGAGGCGCTCCTTAAAGAAGGCCGTCATGGCCTGCTGGATAAAGCGGTTGTTGATGGCCTTCTTAGTCTGGTTTTCATAGGACGTCTGGGTGGAGAAGCAGTTGGTCACCAGCACCAGGCAGTCCTGGACGTCTTGCCACTTAATACCGCTCTCGTTTTTGTTGTATTTGCCCTGTTGCTTAATGTAGGCATCGATGGCGCTGGTCAAAGCGCTACGAGCCGCTTTCTCGGGTGAGCCGCCGTTCTCGAGCCATGATGAGTTGTGGTAGTACTCCTGCATCATGAAGGTGCGTGAGAAGCACATGCACGCGGTAATCTTCACGTTGTAGTCGGGCAGGTCCTCGCGATCGCGGCCGCGACGGTCGGCCTCGATAAAGAAGGGCTCGGTGAGGTAGTCGGTACCGACCTTCTCGAGCACGTAGTCCTCGATGCCCTTGGGATAGCAAAAATCCTCTTCGGAAAACTCGCCATCGTCGCCCTCGATGCGCAGGCGGAAGGTCACGTTGGCGTTGACCACGGCCTGGCGGCGCATGGTCTCGCGATACCAATCGTGGGGAATGCTGATGGAGGTAAAGACCTCAAGATCGGGACGCCACTTGATGGTGGTGCCGGTGCGGTCCTCGTCGCTGGGTTCAATCTCGAGTGCCTTCTTTTTGGCGCCGACGACCTTGCCCTTCTTAAAGTGCAGGGAGTACTTGTTGCCGTCGCGCCAAACCGTGACGTCCATGTACTCGGAGGCGTACTGGGTCGCGCACGAGCCTAGGCCGTTGGTACCGAGCGAGAAGTCGTAGTCGCCGCCCTGGTTGTTGTTGTATTTGCCGCCGGCGTAGAGCTCGCAAAAGACGAGCTCCCAGTTAAAGCGCTTCTCGGAAGGGTTCCAGTCGAGCGGGCAGCCGCGGCCGTTGTCCTCTACCTGAATGGAGCCATCGCGAAAGGCGGTAAGGGTGATGAGCTTGCCGTAGCCCTGGCGCGCCTCGTCAACGGCGTTGGACAGAATCTCGAAGGCAGCGTGTGCGCAGCCATCGAGTCCGTCCGAGCCAAAGATAACGGCAGGGCGCAGGCGTACGCGTTCCTCGTCCTTGAGCTGGCGGATACTGTCGTTACCATAGTTTGCGGTGTTTTTTGCCATACTCGCTCTCTCGGTGCTCCTTTGCTGCGTTTTAGTCATATAGATAGTCAAGGTAGCATAGCCCAGCCCTTGGGCGATTCCAACCAACACGAAATCCATCGAACGCGCGTTCGTTATCGGTATGGAAACTGACGGATTATCAAATGATAGAATTGCCGCCA
>CABSMB010000328.1 GCA_902478705.1 uncultured Collinsella sp.
ATGTGTATAAGAGACAGCTGCAGCGCATGGCGCAGGGCGGCATCGGTCTTAAAGTCCAGGGCCGAAAAACTGTCATCGAAGATATATAGATCGGCATGCTTCATGAGCGCACGGGCAATGGCCAGGCGCTGACGCTGACCGCCAGAGAAGTTCGTACCGCCCTGGGATACCGGTGTATCGAGCCCCTGCGGCTGATCGAGCACAAAGGTGCTCTGGGCAACCTCCAGCGCATGGAGCATGTCAGCCTCGGTCGCGCCTTCGTTGCCAAAGCGCAGGTTGCTTGCAACGGTGCCCGAGAACAGCCACGCCTTCTGCGGCACATAGGCGATACGCCCGCGGATGTCGTCTTGCGAAAGGTCGCGCAGGTCGACGCCGTTCAGGCGAATGGCGCCCTTCGTGGCATCGTGGAAGCGAAGCAAGAGCTTGGCCACCGTCGACTTGCCCGAACCCGTCGAGCCTACAATCGCCGTGGTCTGGCCACGGCGGCAGGCAAAACTCAGGTTGCACAGGGTGTCCTCGTCGGCATCGTCAAAACGGAACGACATATGGTCGAACACGGCAACCGCATCGGCACCGTCAACAGGCTCCGCCACGCACGTATCCAGCGTAGCCTTGCCGTCCACAATGCTCGGCTCGATTTCGAGCACCTGCTGCGCACGGTTCAGGCATGCGGCGGCGCGTGGGAGCGTCAGAATCACCATCTGCGCCATCATCACAAAGAACAGGATCAGGATCGCGTACTCCAGCACGGCCGAGATGCTACCGATTTGCATGGCGTGGACGCCCACGCGGTTGCCACCCACCCACAGCACCGCCACCTCGGCGATATTCATCAAAAAGAAGCTGGAGCTGTCGAGACCCACAAACAGGTGATTGACCTTGATGGCGTTGGCCGCGTAATCGCTAAACACCTCGTCCAGGCGCTGCTCCTCGTGGCGCTCCTTGTTAAATGCGCGGATGACGCGCACGCCCACGATGTTCTCGCGCAGCACCACGTTCATGCGGTCGATAAAGCTCTGCAGGCGCATAAAGATCGGCGCGGCGTTGGCAACGGTAAAGACCGCCGCCACCAGCACGATCGCAACTACTACGCCCAGCAGCGTGCCCATGGCGGGATCGATGAACCAAGCAAAAATGATGCCTGCCACGGCCAAGAACGGCACCGGCAGCACCAGCTGAATCGTCTGAAGGACAGCTTGCTGAATCACGTTGATGTCGTTGAGCGAGCGCGTGATCATCGAACCCGTGCCAAAGCGTTCAAAGTCGCTGGCGGACAGCTCGAGCGACTTGTCGTACACGGCATTGCGGATATCGCAGGCCACGTTGGCGGCCAGGCGCGTCGAAAGATAGCAGCCCAGCACCGTGCCGCCGCTGGCCATGCCGGTCGCGATAAGCATGTACAGGCCGTTGCGTAATATATAGTCGACATCGCCCGTGGTAATACCGGTGTTGACCATGTTCGCCAGCATCGTGGGAACCAACAGCGTACCGACGTTATCTATCAGCACCGCAAACAGCGTCACCGCAATCAGCCCGCGGTACGGCCTCATAAACCTCATTAAGAGTCGCATGTGTCCCCCTCGCCCTTATCGTCAGCCTCGTTCTCAGCGGCCACTTGCCGTTTAAATGCCTCGCACTCTTCGTTAAGAACATGGGAGAACTTACCGACCAAGCGCATGATCTCGCGCTGTTCCCACGGCTCGAGCGCCTCGAATGCCTGTTGCTCGGCTTTTTGCGCTGGCAACGCGTAGCGCTTGGCAAACCGCACGCCTTCTTCGGTCAGTCGCACAACCTTGTTCTTACGACTACCTTCGGCAAACTCCAACGTCGCAAGCCCTCGCGCCCTAAGCGTCTTGATCGCCGAATTGATGGTCTGTTTGCTGTAGAACCATTCACTCGTCAGCCGACTCACGGCAACGC
>CABSMB010000329.1 GCA_902478705.1 uncultured Collinsella sp.
AGCCGAGGCGGCGGGCGTCGTAGCCCTCGAGGCCATGCGCCCGCTCCATGACCCCGCCTTCCACGCCATCGAGGACGCCCTGGGCGAAATTGCGCCCATTCGTCGTGCATCGCTGCGCTTTGGCAAGTATTCTTCGCGCTACAACGAGGTTCTCGCGGGGCGCGCCACCAATATCTTCGACTGCCACATGGCCTCGGGCTCCCTCATGGACATTGGCGTCTACACCGTCGAGCCCATGGTCGAGATTTTCGGCATGCCCTCCGGCCTCACCAGCATGACCACGCTGCTCGAACCCTCAACGCAAGAGCTCACCCATGGTCCCATCGACGGCTGCGGCTCCATTCTCGCCAGTTATGGCGGAGGCCGCATTTCCGTCGAGCTTGCGCACTCCAAAATTACGAATGACCTGCTGCCCTCGCAGATCGAAGGCGAGCGTGGCACTATCCAGATTGACCATCTGTCCACGCCCCGCAACGTCCGCATCGACTATCGCGGCGATGTCGTACGCGGCTCGGCGACCGAGGCACCGCGCGAACAGGGCGACAACGGCCGCGTGCTCGACCTGCCCAAATCGAGCAACACTATGGAATACGAACTCACAGACTTTATCACCGCCATCGGCGGCATCAATAACGTTAAGGAAGAGATTTGGGAGACCCCGGCGGGACGCCACGAGCTCGGACACTACCGCGACGTCACGCTCGTTTCACTGCGCATCATGGATGCCGTACGTCAGCAGGCCGGCATTACCTTCCCCGCCGACTCTAACAAGCGGGCATAGCGATGGGTTTTTTCGACAAGCTTTTCTCGGGCGTCGTCGGCGGCAGCCGCGAACCCCAAAAGCCTTCTAGCGTCGAGCTCGAGCTGCGCCGCAGGCTTACTGTGCTCGCAAGCGACGAGGCCACTCAAGACGCCCCGCAGCGCTATTTCCTGCGGTGGGAGGGGCAGGTCCAGGGCGTCGGTTTCCGCTTCACCAACACCAACCTCGCACAGGCACGCTCCCTCACCGGATGGGTGCGCAATATGGAAGACGGCTCGGTTGAGATGGAGCTACAGGGCACGCCGGCAAACATCGTGTCTCAGCTCGAGGCGCTTCATGCCTCCTACGAGCGCATGGGAACGCGTTTTCGCCTCGTAGACGCCCAGACCCGAGCCCCACTTGCCAATGAAGACGGTTTCATTCCTCGTTATTAGTATTGTGTGCTAAATACGGTATCATTTACCTACGACCGTTGATAGAAAAGAGGCGAGGTACATGGCGGTGCAAAGAAGGAATACCAAGCAGCGAAAGCTGGTTCTTGACGCCGTGCGCCAAAGCTATAACCATCCCACCGCCGACGAAATCTACAACGCCGTACGCGAACAGGATGACAAGATCAGCCGCGGCACAGTCTACCGCAACCTCAATCTCTTAGCCGACGCAGGGGAGATTCTCTCTATTAAGACGCCGGGCGGCAGCCGCTTCGATCGCACCATCGAGCCGCACGCACATATCATCTGCACCTCGTGCAGCCGCGTCATCGACGTGCCGCTCCCCTTCGATGCCCAGCTCGACGCCAAGGCGTCCGAGCAAATCGGCTGGAGCGTCAGCTCGCACTACACCATCTTTGAGGGACTCTGCCCCGACTGCCGGTAGTCTTTGGGGCATGCCTTAAAATCCACCTTTCTGTACTCTGCGGCAAAAAGTAGATTTCTAGGCATGCCACATATATCTACTCGGCGAGCAGGCGGCGCAGTTCTTCTTCGACCGTGCGCACGTAGCGGACGCGGTCGTTGATGCCGCGCATGGTGGGGTTGCAGCTCTCCATCAGATAGGGATGGCCCACAACATTGAGCATGTCGCGATCGTTCTCATTGTCGCCAAACGCCATCATCTCATCGGGCGAGATCCCCAGGGCACGACCGTAATCGGCAAG
>CABSMB010000330.1 GCA_902478705.1 uncultured Collinsella sp.
CGTGGGCTCGGAGATGTGTATAAGAGACAGCCTCTGCGTATATCCAAGCGCGCCTGACCGAGATGGACATCCCGTTTGCCACGCTCGTCGATGGTTCCTGCGTTGTGGGCCTTGTCGGCGCCGGTGCCGCCGCGGCCCAGGGTAATGGCGTCTGCACGAATGAGCAGGCCGGTACGGTCATCATGCTCCGTGGCGACATGGACGCCCTGCCCGTTGCCGAGGAATCCGGCGAGCCCTTTGCATCCACCAACGGCTGCATGCACGCTTGCGGTCACGATATGCACGCGACGGCGCTGCTTGGTGCGGCTCGTATGCTCAAAGCGCGCGAGGCAGAGCTTGTTGATGCCAACGCCACGGTTAAGTTGCTGTTCCAGCCGGGCGAGGAAACCTTTGAGGGTGCCCGCGCCGCCATCGCCGACGGTCTGCTGCAGAACCCGCGTCCTCAGGTCGCCTTTGCCATGCATGTCAATAGCCAGTCGCCGCTTGGTTTGGTGCTCTACGGCAGCCCGGCGCTCTCGGGCGTGTACGGTTTTCGCATCACGCTTCAAGGCAAGGGCGGCCATGGCTCGAGCCCCGAGATTTGCATCGACCCCATCACGGCCGGCGTGCATGTGCATCTGGCACTTCAGGAGCTCATCTCCCGCGAGGTGCCGGCGGCCAAGGAGGTCGCGCTTACTGTGGGTAAGTTCGCCGGCGGTCAGGCCGCAAATGTCATTCCCGACACTTGTGTGCTCGAGGGGACGCTGCGTGGCTTCGATGTCGAGCTCATGGCTCATCTCAAGGAACGTATCGCCGAGGTCGTCAACGGCGTGGCCGCAACGTATCGCACGCCGGCGACCCTCGAGACGCTCTCGGATGTTCCCCCGCTCGTACTCGATGACGATATGACGCAGGCGTCGCTTGGCTACGTGGGCGCGGTGCTGCCCAAGGCCGCCTTCCTGCCGCTGTTTCACGCCATGGCGAGCGAGGACTTCGCGTTGATCTCGAGTGAGATCCCGAGTGCGTACTTTACCGTGGGCGCTGCCGTGACTGATACGGACGAGCATTTTGCTCAGCATCATCCCAAGGCACGTTTTAGCGATGCCGAGCTTCCCCTTGGCGCCGCGGCCTATACCGCTGTCGCTTTGGGCTACATCGCCGACCACCGGTAGCGCCCAATCTTGCTACTCGTTTGTTTAAAAAAAGGAACAGTATGTCCCAGCAACGTAAGTTCTTCCCCGGCTGGCTCGTGGTGGCCTCCGGCTTTGTGATCATGGCCACGTGTTACACGATTTTCGTTAACTGCATGAGCCTGTTTCAGCCGCTCATCGTCAGCGACCTCGGGATCACGCTTGCGCAGTACAACATCTCCAATGCCATCTCCACCGTGGTGAGCGTTGTGGGCTCCTTGGTCCCATCGTGGCTGCCGTGAGCTTTGGTGTCGGAACGTGCATGGGCACCATCACGCCTACTATTGCCGCGTCCAAGCAGTTTGGCATGGCCGACCTCGGCAAGGTCACGGGCACCATTACCTCGCTCGAGATGGTCGGCGGCACCGTGGGCGCCATCGTCTCGGGCGTGCTGTTCGATGCCACGGGCTCCTTTGCGAGCGCCTGTATTGTGTGCCTGGCGTGCTCCGTGGTCATGCTCGTGTTCCTGCTGGCATCCGAGCCCATCGCCGCCAAGCTGCGCGCGAGCGTGGCGGGGGAGTAGACTCCGTCGCTCTTTTCTGTTCGCCCCGTTCTGTCCGTGGCTGCCTTGGAAGCCGAATGGATGCTCGTACCATCATTCGGTTTCCAAGGCGGCCACGGGCCTACGAAATGATCCGTTTTCCTCCGTCCCCAACAGATCACGCGATCCGAAGGGGACGGAGGAAAGCGGATCATAAACAGCGGC
>CABSMB010000331.1 GCA_902478705.1 uncultured Collinsella sp.
CGGTTGAGAAAAAGGAAGCCAAGCTCCTAAGCGACAAGAACGTTACCATCACGGACCTCCCTGGCATCTACTCGCTTTCCCCCTACAGCCCCGAGGAGCAATGCTCGCGCGATTACCTCATGAGCGGCGAGCCCGATGTTGTCGTCCAGGTTGTCGACGCCACCAACCTCGAGCGCAACCTGTACCTGGCGCTTCAGGTTATCGAGACCGGCCTGCCCGTGGTCGTTGCCCTCAACATGGCCGACTTGGTCGAGAAGAACGGCGACAAGATCGACACGGACAAGCTGTCCAAGAAGCTCGGCTGCCCGGTCATGATGATCTCCGCCCTTAAGAACAAGGGCATCAAGGAGCTGTTCGAGCAGGTCAAGAAGTCCGCTGCTTCCAAGGGCCAGGTGCCGGAGCACAAGTTCGACTCCTCCATCGAGGACGTTCTGGACCACATCGAGAACAACCTTCCGGCGAGCGTTCCCGCCAACAAGCGCCGCTATTACGCCGTCAAGCTGTTCGAGCGTGATGCAGACGCCTGCAAACTCATCAACCTCACCAAGGAGAAGGCCGCTCGCGTGGAGGAGCTGGTCGCCCAGTGCGAGCAGGACTGCGACGACGATGCCGAGTCCATCATCACCGGTGAGCGCTACGGCGTGATCGCTCACATCATCGACGAGTGCCTCACCAAAGCCCCGGCCAAGATGAGCACCTCCGAGAAGATCGACCGCGTGGTTACCAACCGTATCCTGGGCCTGCCGATTTTTGTCGTCATCATGTTCTGCGTGTACTACATCGCCGTTTCCACCCTGGGCGGAACGGTGACCGACTTCACCAACGATCAGCTCTTTGGCACCGACGGTTGGTATGTGCTCGGTCAGGGCCGCGATGCTTACGATGAGGCTGTCGAGGCCGCGGGTGACGACGCCGACTCGGTCGACCCGGCGCAGTACGGCCCGTATGTTCCGGGTATTACCACAATGGTCCACGACGCGCTTGTGGCGGGTGGCACCGAGGACGGTGGCCTGGTCGATTCGCTCGTCTGTGACGGTATCGTCGGTGGTTTGGGTGCCATCTTCGGCTTTGTGCCGCAGATGTTCCTGCTCTTTGTGATGCTGTCCTTCCTGGAGGACTGCGGCTATATGGCCCGCGTCGCCTTCATCATGGACCGCGTGTTCCGCCGCTTTGGCCTGTCTGGTAAGTCCTTCATTCCTATGCTCGTGTCTTCGGGCTGCGGCGTCCCCGGCGTCATGGCCACCAAGACCATCGAGAACGAGAAGGACCGCCGCATGACGGTCATGACCACCACGTTTATTCCCTGTGGCGCTAAGCTGCCGATCATCGCCCTGCTCATGGGTTCCATCATCGGCGATTCTTCCACTACTGCCGCGTGGATCAGCCCGCTCTTCTACTTCCTGGGCGTCTTTGCCGTCATCGCCTCGGGCCTCATGCTCAAGAAGACCAAGCTCTTCGCCGGTCGCCCGACGCCGTTCGTTATGGAGCTTCCCGCCTACCACTTCCCGGCGATCCGTTCCTGGGCGCTGCACGTGTGGGAGCGCTGCTGGGCCTTTATCAAGAAGGCCGGTACGGTCATCTTCGCCTCTACCGTCGTGGTGTGGTTCCTCTCCAACTTTGGTAGCTACAACGGCTCCTTTGGCTTCCTGCCTGCAATGGAGGGCATCCCCGAGGAGTTCATGGACTACTCCGTGCTCGCCATGCTCGGCAACCTGGTTGCTTGGATCTTCGCCCCGCTCGGCTTTAGCACCTGGCAGGCAACTGCGCTGACCGTCTCTGGCCTTGTCGCTAAGGAGAACGTTGTCGCCACCGCCGGTTCGCTGC
>CABSMB010000332.1 GCA_902478705.1 uncultured Collinsella sp.
CATGGCGGCCGCACTTGCCGCGCATAAGGCCGGCGCGCGCAGCCATCGTGGAGCGTGAGCAACACTTGGGCGGCATCCTGCGCCAGTGCATTCACCCCGGCTTTGGGCTGTCACACTTTAAGCAGGAGCTCACCGGCCCCGAGTACGCGCAGCGCTTTATCGATCAGGTGCGAGCGACCAACATTGCGCTGTTCTTGGACAGCATGGTGCTTGGGATTGATTCGGGCGAGTCCACGGAAGACGCCACACTCCACACCGTCACGCTCATGAATCCCTCCGGTATGCTGCAGCTCACCGGGCGTGCGGTCGTCCTTGCAATGGGTTGCCGCGAGCGCACCCGCAGCGAGATCAAGATTCCCGGCAGCCGACCCGCCGGCGTGTTTACGGCCGGCCTGGCGCAGCGATACATCAACATCGAGAACCTCAAACCCGGCTCGCGCGCCGTCATTTTGGGCTCGGGTGACATCGGGCTTATCATGGCGCGTCGCTGCACACTCGAGGGGATTTCGGTCGAGGGCGTGTACGAGCTCATGCCGTACGCCAACGGCCTGCGCCGCAATGTGAAGAACTGCCTGGACGACTTTGGCATTCCGCTGCACCCGTCCACAACCGTCACGCGTGTGATCGGTCACGACCGCGTGGAGGCCGTCGAGGTGAGTCGGGTCGACGAGCACCTGACGCCCATTCCGGGTACCGAGCGAGTTGTTCCGTGCGATACGCTGCTGCTTTCGGTGGGCCTGATTCCCGAGAACGAGCTTTCGGTTGCCGCGGGCGTGGAGCTGGACCCGCGTACGCGCGGCGCCGTGGTGGACCAGAACCTGCAGACAGGCGTGCCGGGCATATTTGCCTGCGGCAACGTGCTACACGTGCACGACCTGGCCGACAACGTGACAACCGAGTCCGAACGCGCCGGTGCAGCTGCGGCGGCGTGGGCGCTGGGCGGCGACGCAGGGGCAAACGCTGCGGGCACGGGTTGCCAGCTCACGGTCTCCCCCGCCGACATCGCAGGCTACGCACTGCCGGGCCGCATTACGACCGTCGGGCTCACTAAGCTCAACTTCCGCGTACGCCGACCGGTCGATGCCGCCCGCGTACGTATCCTGGCAGGCGACGAGGTACTGTTTGCAGGTAAGATCCGCCCGTTTAAACCGAGCGTCATGGAAAGCTTCCCGCTGCCGGCAAAAGTGATTCAGCGCGCGCTCAACCTTGGTGTTAGCGAGATTGTCCTGTCCGTCGACCCAGTTGAGGAGGCGTAAGACCATGAGCATGAATGTGACCGAGACGCTGCAGCTCAACTGCACCACCTGCCCCTCCGAGTGCCTCCTGACCGTGGAGGTAAAGCGCGGCACAGACGGCGCCGTGGCAGAGGTATACTCCGTGACCGGCAACAGCTGCCCGCGTGGCGATACGTTCGCGCATCAGGAGCTCACCTGCCCCATGCGCGTGCTTACTACCACCGTGGCCGTATCCGGCGGCGACGAGGCGCTACTGCCCGTGCGCACGGCCGAAGCCATCCCGCTCGAACTCCACACCCAGGCGATGGACCTCATCCGAGGCCTAGTCGTCAACGCCCCCATCCGCATGGGCGACGTGATCCTTCCCAACCTCATAGACACCGGTACCGACCTCATCGCCAGCATGGACATCGACCCTGTCTAGGTAGCTCATTTGGGATGGAGCTCTTTAGCTACCCCGCCATCCACCTCGCCCCTACTCAATTGCGGTGAAATAGTTCCTGGTTTCCGCCAAAACCCCGGCATCCAGGAACTATTCCACCGCAACTATCCTTGGAATTGGTATTTAGCTTGTGCCTACTTT
>CABSMB010000333.1 GCA_902478705.1 uncultured Collinsella sp.
TTGCGGAGCTGCTCAACGGCTATCTCGCCATTCCCGAGATGGATGATCTCGATGCCTACGTCGTCGGTAATTCGCTCGATGGCGACCAGGGGATCTTGGGCTGTCTGGAGCTCGCGCGGCGCGCGCTTGGGGAGAACTAGGCTCGCGCGGGCGCGCAGGAGGCGGCGGGTTCGTCGCCGCTGCGCTGGCCTGAGATATGTGGTGACCCTCAGGATTATCTCGACGATGAAAGGGCAGTCGCAACGATGCTGTCCCAGCTTGAGCTTGAGGCTCGCTACGCGGGGGGGGCTCGGCTGCGACCGCCCATTTTGTGTACGCTGATCATGCCAATGAAGTCATCGAACGCCGTGGCCTGGCACAAGAAGGGGACATCGTTGCTAAAAAGCCCCGTCCCAAATGAGCTACTTTTCGGTGATGGTGGCAATGAGGGTGTCGGCCCGGGTTGCTATGACGTTGTTGATCTCCGTCTGCAGCGTTTCATAGGCCTCGATGGCGCGCTCGCCGGCGGGGGTGAGGGTGGATCCGCGGGCGCCGTCGCGTTCGATGAGCTTGCAGCCCAGCTGGCCCTCGGCCTCGTTCACGATACGCCATGCCTTGGAATAGGCCATGCCCATGCTCTTGGCGGCTCGGTTGAGCGAGTGCTCGCGCGCGATGCCCTGCAGCAGCAAGACGCAGCCGTGGCCGAACACGCCCGGCAGGTCTTTGTCGCGCGCTTGAATAACCAATTTTGCCGTCGTCTTGTACTCCATGCGCTTCACGTCTCCCCGCTAAAGTGTTTGCTGGGCAAACGCAAAGCCTGCGTCAAACCCTCGTGTGCTCTTCTTAATTCATGAATTGTAGCAGCCAAAGTGCGTTAAGATACTTGCCCAGTATTGGGCGCCCAAGGTTGGGCTGGGTCCTACGAGGCCTGCAGCCGACCGGTCGCATGGAAAAAGGAGAAACATGGCTACGTTCTTTCCCGGTGAGTCCCACACGTTTTCGGAGTATCTGCTGGTCCCAGGTTACTCGTCCTCGCAGTGCATCCCCAACAACGTCTCTCTTAAGACGCCGCTAACCCGCTTTAAGCGCGGTGAGAAGCCGGCAATCACCTTGAACATCCCCATGGTTTCCGCCATCATGCAGTCCGTCTCGGGCGTCGACATGGGTGTCGCGCTCGCTACCGAGGGTGGCCTGTCCTTCATTTACGGTTCCCAGAGCGCCGAGTCCGAGGCCGCTATGGTCAAGGCCGTCAAGGATCACAAGGCCGGCTTCGTTCAGTCCGATTCCACGCTGACCCCCGACATGACCATGGAGCAGGTCATCGAGCTCAAGGAGAAGACCGGTCACTCCACCATGCCGGTCACCGACGACGGTACCCCCAAGGGCAAGCTCCTGGGCATTGTCACCAGCCGTGACTATCGTCCCAGCCGCGATGACCACCAGAAGAAGGTCTCCGAGTTCATGACCCCGCGTGAGCAGCTCATCGTGGGCGACAAGAACATTAGCCTCAAGGTTGCCAACGACGTCATCTGGGACAACAAGCTCAACGCCCTGCCCATCGTCGACGACAACGATCACCTCATGGGCATCGTCTTCCGCAAGGACTACGACAGCCACAAGACCAACCCCAACGAGCTGCTCGATGGCGACAAGCGTTACATGGTCGGCGCCGGTATCAACACCCGCGACTATGCCGAGCGCGTGCCGCTGCTCATCGAGGCCGGTGCCGACGTCCTGTGCATCGACTCCTCCGAGGGTTTCAGCGAGTGGCAGAAGCGCACCATCGAGTGGATCCGCGCCAACTACGGCGAGGACGTTAAGGT
>CABSMB010000334.1 GCA_902478705.1 uncultured Collinsella sp.
TCGTCGGCAGCGTCAGATGTGTATAAGAGACAGCACCTGGCCCGTGCCCGAAAGAACAGCCGAGCGGCGATCGAATGGCGTGCCGTCCATCACGATAGTGCGGTAGGCCTCGCGCGTACCGGACGCCTCGTCGCGGTTGATAACCTGAATCTTCAGGTCCTCTCCGCCGACTTCTTTCCAGTTGGTGATCTTGCCCGCGTAGATATCGCGGAGCTGCTCGGTCGAGAGATTGTCGACCGGGTTGTCGTCGTTCACGATGACTGCAATGCCGTCGTGTGCGATAACGATAGGCGTCAGGCCCAAATCCTGCTCGTCGGCATTGAGGCCACGAGACGAGCTGGCGATGTCGGCGGTGCCGGCGCCAACAGCTTCGATGCCAGCAGATGAGCCAAGGCCGGAGACGAGCACGTCGATGCCAGTCTCTTCCTTAAAGCCCTCGGCCGCAATCTCGGCAATGGGAAGGCAGGTGGTCGAGCCGGCCACGGTAATAGAAGACGTAGAAGATCCCGAGGAGCAGGCGCACAGCGTGAGCGCGAGCACTGCTGCACTCAGGACCGATGCGATCTTTCTCATAGCATCACGCCGATCGCAGCATGGCGCCCACAGGTCCCGCCCTCGTTGCGATAGGAATAAAAGCGGTCGTTTTGACGCACGGTGGAAAGTTTGGTGTCCACAATGCCATTCACATCGACACCGGCATCCACCAGCGCCTCGCGAATGGCGGCGGAAAGATCGAGCATACGGGAAGCGGTAGCATCGATGCACGCGAACTCGGCGGCAAAGCGATCCATAAGTTCTTGGGACACCTCATACTCGTCGCCCAGGATATGGGGCCCAATATAAGCAGAGATGTCCTCCGGCGTGCAGCCAGCCGCCTCGCAGAGTGCTTGGCAGGCCTTGGCGGAAATGCGTGCAATCGTGCCCTTCCAGCCAGAATGCACCACGGCAAAGCCGCCGGGAGCCACCAGCACCACGGGAACACAGTCGGCAAAGCAGAGCATCACGGGCACCTTATGCGCCGTGCAGACGAGGGCATCACAGCCCTCGGCAATCTGCTCACGAATGTTCTCGAGATCTTCGGCGCCGTTCGAGGTCACCGTCACGACATGGTCACCGTGTACTTGATTGGGGACAAGCAAGTTGTGCTCGCACTCGGCGGCGCCCATGGCCTCGAGTACGCGGCGACGATTTTCTTGAACGGCAAAGGGGTCATCGCCAACATGCGAGCCCAGATTGAGCGAGGAGTACGCATCTTCGGAAACGCCACCGGTGCGCTCGGTAAAGGCAAAGCGGACATCGTGCGTCGCGCCCTCTACCAACGTAACTCCATCATGGTCGACACGCGAAACGTTGTCCGCACGTGCTGCCATACTAAAGCCTCCTAATAACACAAGTATCGCGGCGAAGCCGCAGCAGTCCGTGTCATACGGCTGCCATACTTCTTTAAAAGGATACCCGCAGCGGTAGGGACCAAACGTAAAGGGAACGTAAGGAGATTGGAGGCTTTCGTTTACAAACGAGAAACAAAAAGGGCGCATCCATACGGACGCGCCCCTGTGCAAAACAATGCGAAGAACGACTTAGAAGCTGCCGCGCTTGAGGAAGTCGGGAAGCTCAAACTGATCGTTGCCAAAGTTGGGCAGCTCGGTACCACCGACGTTGCGAGTCGGGGCAGCCTGAGCGGGGCTGGCAGCCGGAGCAGTGCGCTGCGGCTCAGTAGAAGCAGCAGCCTTGCTCTGGGACTGCTGGGCAGCGAAGAGCTCGTCCTGACGGTTGACGTTGGAGTCGGAGA
>CABSMB010000335.1 GCA_902478705.1 uncultured Collinsella sp.
CACCAAATACAGATCGGCCACACGCCCTCCCCTCGCACCGCCACAAAGGGGACAGGCACCTTTGTGGTGGTTTTGCCGTCATCGAACCGCGCCGCGCAACTACACCAGGACGTCGGCAAGCGGACGCTTGGGCACGTGATGCACCTGCGCCTCGTCGCGCCAATAATTGATGGAGCCGTCAGGATTGGAGCCGATCGCATCGATGACCTGCGTCTCGACTGGCACGCCAAAGGCCATGATCAGTTTGAGCTCGAACTTGTCGTTATCGAGCCCCATAGCGTCGATCGCGCGAGGCGTAAAGGCCTTGAACATACAGGCCGCTACCTCGGGCGTGGCACTGCGAGCGGCAAGCATCATCGTCTGGGCGGCAATGCCGGTATCGACCTCGGTGATGGGCGCGGCGGGCTTACCCGGAACGGCGCGCTCGGCAAGAATCGCAATGTAGCCGGTCGGGCGCTCGCCCTCATCGGGACCCGGCCAGTCCTTGAGCGCACCGGCCCACGCGAGCTCATCAAACACGCGCGCGCAGTCCTCGGCACCGCTCACCACATGAAAGCGCAGGCGCTGGGCATTGGCGCCGCACGGGGCCAGGTGCGCCAGCTCCGCCAGCTCGAGCAAAAACTCGCGCGGGACGCGCATGGACTCGTCAAAGCGGCGGCATGTGCGGGCACGGCGGACCAGCGCGTCAAACGTGCCCAGGCCAAGCTTTTCGCAACCCTGCTTTGCCATCGACTCGACGCTCGACGGCGCCGCGGGAACTGCTTCGTTCATAGGGACCCCCAATACAAGGCAACTGTTCTTAGAAAAATCTAACCTAAAACGTAGGCAATAACGCTCGCGACGCAATGTTCCACAACTGTTGAATAGCACCCACCAAAACGGGGACAAAGGTAACAATTCGGGAAGGTGAGGCGCCAATTCGCCCTTCCTGCCCCACGCGACGACGCCCTTGGGCGATACTGGTTGCAAGAGCTACGGCTTATGCCGCAAGGAAAGGAGACCTCATGGGCATCTTTAAGAACGATGACAAGCAATCGAGCGCGTTTGGATTTGACGAGAAAAGCATGGCGGGCAAGGCCGTCAAGGCCGTGCGCTGGATCTACGCCATCACCGGTGTCATCGCGCTCCTCGCCGGCATCGCACTGCTTTTTGCACCCGCCAAGTCCCTCGTCTTTTTGACGACCGTCCTGGGCTTTTACTTTGTAATCACGGCTGCGATCAGGCTGTTTACCGCTATTTTCGAGCCGCTGCTGCCCACCGGCTGGCGCGTGACGAGCATCATCTCCAACCTGCTCATCATCCTGGGCGGTGTGATAATCCTGCGCAATCAGGCCTTCTCGACCGCGACCCTCACCACGATGGTGGTTGTCGTGGCAGGCTTTGGCTGGATCGTCGAGGGCGTCATGTCGATTCTGGAGTCCGAACTTTCGTCCAACCGCGCCCTCGCCATCCTGAGTGGTGCGCTCTCCATCATCGCCGGCATGTTCGTGTTTATCTATCCGCTGTGGTCGGCCAAGATGCTCGTCATCTTTAGCGGTGCCGCGCTGCTAGTGTTTGGTGTGACGCTGATTATTCGCGCCATTCAATTTGGCAAACTGGTGCGCTAGATGCCGCGAACGCTTTTTATTGACGCTGACGCCTGCCCGGTTACGCGCGAGTCGATCGACTGCGCGCGACGGGCGGGCGTCGCCGTGGTTATCGCCGGCAACAGCACGCAGAACTTGGAACGTCACATTCGCCGCGACGATCCGCGCGACGCCGAGCACGCGCGT
>CABSMB010000336.1 GCA_902478705.1 uncultured Collinsella sp.
ACACCCTCGTAGCCTGGATCGAAGCACCTCGATTGAGAACGCAACGGATACTTTTAGGCGGGTCGAATCTAAATTTTATACCTAGTTATCTTCTTCCATTCGGCCGGAAAACCCATGGCCTCAAGGAGGCGCTCCTCGCCGATGCTCTCATCCAATGACAAGTATCCGTTAACGCACTTGACGAGTTTGGCCTTGAATGTCTTGAACTCGTCGTCGCGAAGGAGGTATCGAAGAGTGATCACTGCCGAGAAAACGTCTACCTTGCCGCGAGCGTAATCCGGCCCAATCTTTTCGATGCCGAGCTTGGCGTGCAAGGCCGTGTCAGGAATCTCGACGTGACACCTGTGGGAGAAGAGACGCTCTCCATGCGCGCAGACGTTCCTGTAGAGGGCGAGTACGCGGATAAACGACGAGAGTTCTTTCGGGTTTCCCACCCCGAACCTCTTAGCAATCTTGGCCTTCTCATTGTCTCTAAGTGCCGTGAGCATTTTCGAAATCTGTCCGAAGGTCATGGCGTTCACGGCAACCCATAGCGGCACGTTCTTATATGCCCTGCGGTAGTAGGCAAGGTATTCGTGGCTGGTATCCTTGTTGGCGATATAGTCAAGCATGTTCAGCAGCTTTGGGAGAACACGCTTCGCGCCTTTCGACGTCGCGTAGCAGCGGGCGTCTAGATACTTGCTCTGGGACTCGCCATATGCAGCGCAGAATTCGTAGGCCAGCGCCGACCTGATCTTCGCCTCGACCTTGAGCAGCGCATCGAGCATTATCTCCCTAAGCTCGACGTCGAACTCGTAAAGCGCTAGGATGTCTCCAAAAGTGGCACCTTCGCGGTATACCCGGGTGCTCGGGTCGCGGAAAAACGACTGGTAGCCGTTCACGACCGGGAAATAGCCGATGTCCGCAAGCACCCTTCGGCAAACCTCTTCGTCCTCGATTCTGAGGCCGAAGCTTCTGAGCTTCTCCATCTGCTGCTGGTAGGTAAGAAATTCTTTGGGCATCGTCGCTCTTCCAGAAAAGACGATATGAGAAAGCCATTGGGGCCGCCTCCCCCGCGGCGCAGCTTCTTTCCGCGGGCTCGGGGTGCCACAATGGGCTTTGAGTATCGGCCCGTGCGGTAGCCCTTACCGCACCTGCGGGGAGGAGGCTTCCCATGCCCCATGTTACCTCCATCGGCCTGGACGTCCACGCGCGATCGGTCGCCGCCGCGGCGTTCAACCCCTTCACCGGCGAGGTGGTGCGCCGCGGCTTCGGCACCGACGCCTCCGAGATCGCGGAGTGGGCCCTCGGCTTCGAGGACCCGAGGGCGTGCTACGAGAGCGGCCCCACCGGGTTCCACATGGCGCGCGAGCTGCGCGCGCTCGGCCTCGACTGCGCCGTGGCCGCCGTCTCCAAGATGCAGAGGCCGGCGGCGGACGCCCGGCGCAAGAACGACCGGCGCGACGCCGAGTTCATCGCCCGCATGCTCGCCACCCACAACATCGTCGAGGTCCCGCTGCCCGACATGGCGGTCGAGGCCGCCCGGGACCTCGACCGCGCCCGGGACCTCGACCGCGCCCTCGACGACGCGACCCGCGAGCTCCGCCGCTCGAGGCAGCGCCTCAACATGTTCCTGATCAGGCTGGGCCACGTCTGGGACGAGCGCAACGCCGACGGGGCGAGGAAGAAGGCCTGGACGAGGGCCCACTGGAGGTGGGTCTCGGAGATCAGGCTCGAGGGGCCGCAGCGCGACGCGCTGGAGTACTACGTCACGGCCGCCCGCTGCGCGGA
>CABSMB010000337.1 GCA_902478705.1 uncultured Collinsella sp.
GGGTGCGGCGATTTTTGCCAACTCGTCGGTTACGCCCGAGGGCCGTAATGCCTACGAGCGCGTGTTTATCGCCAACCAGCTGGCATCGTTTGCGCCGGCGGCTGGCTGGTTCTTTCAAACGTGGAAGACCGAGAAGCGTATTGCAGCATGGGACGCCCGCGCGGCACTCGGCACGCTCGAGCGCGGCATGATTGAATAGGTTGATATGACGCAAAACAGCGCCCGCACGGGCAAACTTTATGTGGTCGGTACGCCCATCGGTAACCTGGGCGATCTGTCTCCGCGCGTCGGCGAGGCATTTGCCGCCGCCGATGCCATCTGCTGCGAGGACACGCGTGTGACCTCAAAGTTGCTGATGCACCTAGGCATCTCCAAGCCGCTCGTTCGTTGCGACGAGAACGTGATCGCAAGTCGCGCAGCCGGCCTGGTCGACCGCCTGCTGGCGGGGGAGACCCTCGCCTTTGTCTCGGACGCCGGTATGCCGAGTGTGTCTGATCCCGGCCAGGCTTTGGTTGAGGCGGCGCGCGAGGCGGATGTGCCTGTCGAGGTTATTCCTGGCCCCTCTGCTTGCGTCACGGCGCTCGTATCGTCCGGTATTCCCTGCGAGCATTTCTTCTTCGAAGGCTTTTTGGGTCGCAAGCACGGCGACCGCGTGCGCCGACTGCAGCGCCTTGCCGTCGTCCCCGGCGCGCTCATCTTCTACGAGTCTCCACATCGCATCGTCGCGACGCTCGAGGCCGTGGCCGAGGTCTTTCCCCAGCGCGATGTCGCCGTCTGCCGCGAGCTCACCAAACTGCATGAGGAAGTCTTACGCGGATTCGCCGCCCAGCTAACCGAGGAGCTGCGTGCCCGTGGTGAGGTAAAGGGCGAGATCGCGCTGGTCATCGCGCCGCCGAGTGAGGACGAGGAGGCCGGTATCGTGCCGGTTGGCGCCGCAGCGGTAGACCCCGACGAAGCCCTGCGCGAGGACATTCGCATCGCGCTCGAGGAGGGAGAGCCCGCCTCCGCGGTGGCAAAGCGCCTGTCACAGAAGTACTCGCGCCGCAAGCGCGATGTCTATGCCATGGTGCTCGATATGCAATAGATGGAGGATATCCAGCCCTTGCGCTAGAATCATCCCCTGTATGCAACGTTTTTCTGGAGGACAGACCCCATGGATCAAAGCAAGCCTTCGTTCTTTATCACGACGCCCATCTACTACGTCAACGCCGATCCGCATCTGGGCACGGCTTATTCCACCATCATCGCCGACGTCCAGGCTCGCTATCGTCGCTCCGCCGGCTATAACGTCAAGTTCCTGACTGGCATGGACGAGCACGGCGAGAAGGTCGCCGAGGCTGCAGCCAAGCACAACATGACGCCGCAGGAGTGGACCGACAGCCAGGCTCCGCACTTCAAGGAGCTTTGGAGCAAGCTCGAGATCTCCAACGACGACTTCATTCGTACCACCGAGCCGCGCCAGCATCACGCCGTGCAGTATCTGTGGGAGCGCATGAAGGAGTCCGGCTACCTGTATAAGGGCAGCTATGACGGCTGGTACTGCGTGCCCGACGAGACCTACTTTACCGATACGCAGGTCCAGAAGGGCGACGAAGAGTACGGCAGCGTCGGCCAGCACCTGTGCCCCGATTGCCACCGTCCGCTCGAGCGCGTGCAGGAGGAGTCCTACTTCTTTAAGCTCTCTGCGTTCCAGGACAAGCTGCTCAAGCTCTATGACGAGCACCCCGACTTTGTTGAGCCCGCGTTCCGCATGAACGAGGTG
>CABSMB010000338.1 GCA_902478705.1 uncultured Collinsella sp.
CCGCCAAGCTGCCGGGCAAGGTGGAGGGCCGTGTCGCTTTTGAGCACGTGCGCTTTGGATATTCGCCCGACAAGCCGCTTATGCGCGACGTGTCGTTTACCGCCGAGCCGGGTCAGAAGATCGCAGTGGTGGGAACCACGGGTGCGGGTAAGACCACGCTCATCAATCTGCTCATGCGCTTCTACGAGATCGACGGTGGCCGCATTACCCTCGACGGTGTGGACACGAGCCGCATGGACCGCGGCGAGCTGCGCCAGCAGTTTGGCATGGTGTTGCAGGACGCCTGGCTGTTCGATGGCACCATTGCCGAGAACATCGCCTATGGCTGTCCCGAGGCGACGCGCGAGGAGATTGTCGCGGCCGCACGTGCCGCTCAGGTCGACTTCTTTGTGCGTACTATGCCGCAGGGCTACGACACGCGTGTGGCTAACGATGCCGAGAGCATCAGCCAGGGCCAACGTCAGCTGCTGACCATTGCGCGCGTGCTGCTCAACAACCCGGCGATCCTCATTCTGGACGAGGCGACGTCGAGCGTGGACACGCGCACCGAGCTCGCCATCGGCCGTGCCATGGATGCGCTCATGCGCGGGCGCACGAGCTTTGTGATCGCGCATCGTCTGTCGACGATCGTCGATGCCGACCTCATCCTGGTCATGGATCACGGCAATATCATCGAGCAGGGTACGCACGAGGAACTGCTGGCTGCCGAGGGCGCTTATGCCGACCTCTACCTAAGCCAGTTCGCATAAGGTGACAAAGGGGCAGTCCCGCATGTCACATCGAAAAGAAGGCGCGCCGGGGGCGGATTCCCTGGCGCGCCTTTTGTGTTGGCGTCAATGTTGTCGGTGGCCGTCCGCTTCTAGCGCTCGTCCACGAGCTTGGCGACGAGGGCTTTGAGCTCGGCCACCTCTCGCTCGAGTTCCTTGACGCGGCGGGCGTTCTCGGTGATGCCCTGACGGTTGAGGGCGCTCTGCTCGGCGGCATCGTCGGGCATGTACTCGCGATGCTGCTTGGCGTCGAAGCTTTCTTCGAACACGCGGCAGCCGTTGCGCTTGATGATGCGTCCCGGCACGCCAACGACGGTGCAGTTGTCGGGCACGTCCTTGACGACAACCGAATTGCCGCCGATCTTGACGTTGTTGCCAATGTGGATGTTGCCAAGCACCTTGGCGCCCGTGCCCACCGTGACATTGTTGCCCAGGGTGGGGTGGCGCTTGCCGGTTTCGTTGCCGGTACCGCCGAGCGTGACGCCCTGGTAGAGCACGCAGTTGTCGCCCACAATGGTGGTCTCGCCGATAACGACGCCCATGGCGTGGTCGATAAAGAAATGTTTGCCGATCTGTGCAGCGGGATGAATCTCGACGCCGGTGATGTGGCGGGTGATTTGCGAGAGCACACGGGCGAGTGAGCGATGACCGTGCTCCCAGAGCCAGTGCTCGGGCACGTGGTTCCACTTGGCGTGCAGGCCAGGATAGGAAAGGAAGATGACCAGGGCACTTTGCGCGGCAGGGTCCTGCGCCTGGACGGTCTTGATGTCCTCGCGAATGGTATTGATAAAGCTCACCGGCCGCCCTCCCTTAGCGCCGTGACAATGCGATTCACTAAAGTATAGCGATTCGCTAGGGATTAGGAAGAACAATCTTGCTTTGCTTTGGGCGACAAGTGTCAGTTATGCAAACTTGCTGGTAATGAAGTAAGACTTTTGAGGGGTTTGGCCCGCGCCCGCGCCGCAACCGTATACTGGTCAACTTGGACG
>CABSMB010000339.1 GCA_902478705.1 uncultured Collinsella sp.
CGAGCTCTATCGCCACATCGGCCCCAACACCGACGTTCCCGCCGGCGACCTGGGCGTTGGCGGCCGCGAGGTTGCCTACCTGTTCGGTCAGTACAAGCGCCTGACCAACGAGTGGACCGGCGTACTCACCGGCAAGGGCCTCTCCTTTGGCGGCTCGCTCGCCCGTACCGAGGCCACCGGCTACGGCCTGGTCTACTTTGTGGACGAGTACCTCAAGAGCCGCGGCGAGTCCTTCGAGGGCAAGAACGTCGTCGTTCACGGCTCCGGTAACGTCGCCATCTACGCGGTCCAGAAGGTCGCCCAGCTCGGCGGCAAGGTGCTGGCCTGCTCCGACACCCACGGCTGGGTCGAGGATCCCGACGGCATCGACTACACCGTGCTCGAGCACGTCTACAACAAGAAGCGCTCCGGCCACGACAAGGGCGTTACGCTCGCCATGTACGTTGACGAGAAGCCCAACGCCGTGTGGCACGAGGGCGACGGCCGCGGCGTGTGGCAGCTGCCCTGCGACATCGCGCTGCCCTGCGCTCGCGAGAACACGCTGCTGCTCGAGGACGCCCAGGCGCTCGTCGCCAACGGCTGCAAGGTGGTCGGCGAGGGCGCGAACATGCCCACGACCATCGAGGCCACGACCTACTTCCAGGAGAACGGCGTCGCCTTTATGCCCGGTAAGGCTGCCAACGCCGGTGGCGTGCTCGTGTCCGGCCTCGAGATGAGCCAGAACGCCGAGCACCTGTCCTGGACCTTCGAGGAGGTCGACGGCAAGCTCGAGCAGCTCATGCGCGGCATGTTCCACAACGTGGACGACACCGCCAAGGAGTACGGCGAGGAGGGCAACTTCGTCATGGGCGCCAACATCGCCGGCTTCCTGAAGGTCGCCGACGCCATGCTCGCCCAGGGTGTCTGCTAAACCCTCTGCCTGACATAGCACCTGATAAGGCTCCCGGCCATCTTGGCTGGGAGCCTTTTTATGTGGTGGTGAGGGTCGTGCCTCCTCGTTTGGTACACTAGAAGTACTGGACAAGTGAAGAGATGGGGGAGAACGTGCTCAAGTTCGGTACCTACGTCCGTGTTGGAAACGCGGCCGAAGCCTATGAGCTCTTGCAGAAAAACCGCAACAACAAGATTGTGGGCGGCGGCATCTGGATGCGCCTGGGTTCGCGTCGTGTGGCGACGGCGATTGACCTTTCGGCCTGCGGACTCGATCAGATCGAGGAGACCGAGACCGAGTTTCGCATCGGTGCCATGTGCACCCTGCGTCAGCTCGAGCGCCATGCCGGGCTCAACGCGCTTGTCAACAATGTCTTTGAGTTCGCCGTCCACGACATCGTGGGCGTGCAGCTGCGCAACACCGCCACGGTGGGCGGCAGCATCTACGGCCGCTTTGGCTTCTCGGACGTGCTCTCGGCCTTTCTGGCGCTCGATTCCTATGTTGAGCTGACGGGCGCCGGCCGCGTGCCGCTCGCCGAGTTTGTCGAAATGGGCTACGTGCGCGACGTGATCGAGCACGTGGTAGTCGTTAAGCACGACTATCGCGCGAGCTACGAGGCCGTGCGCAAAGCCGCGACCGACTTCCCCTCGCTCAACGTCACCGCCGCTTGGTGGGATAGCTCCTGGCACGTCACCGTGGGCGCCCGTCCGCTGCGTGCGACCCTGCTGCAGGGCGAGGCGTGCGGCCTTACCGGCGAGCAGCCCTCCGAGGACGAGCTTCGTGCCCTCGCCGCGTCCGTGCGCGCGCTGAGCTACGGCAC
>CABSMB010000340.1 GCA_902478705.1 uncultured Collinsella sp.
CTCATCCGGTCCGACCGGGCCGCGCGGCAAGGAGATATATTGCCAGACCGGAGGGCCCCCGCGGGCGGGAATCTGGGCGTACACATTTCCTACACATTTTAATACTCAGCTTACGTTTGCCGGCCGTTCTCCACCACTCGCCGAGGGTCTCTTTATAGTGAAGCGTCATATGGCTAAAGCTGATAGGCTCCCTTAGCCAAGGCACAGCCGGCATCGAGCAACTCATCGCGCTCCTCCACCGAGAACCCCTCGGCGTATACACGAACCACCGGTTCGGTCCCGCTGGGGCGGATCAGCAGCCAGGTGTCATCCTCGAATGCCAAACGTAAACCATCCATATGGCTTACAGTCTGCGGCGCCTTGCCGCAAATCGATTTGGGATTCATGCCAGGAAGCAGTGTTCGCAGCGATTCGGCGTCTTCGGCCTCAAGGCGCAAATCGCGACGCCCGTAGCTCGTCTTACCAAAACTGGCCTCGAGCTGATCGACCAAAACGCCCAAGGGCGCGCCCGTCTTTGCCATAAGCTCACACAGAATCAGACAAGCAAGGATTCCATCGCGCTCGGGCATATGCGCGGCGATGCCGATGCCGCCGGCCTCCTCGCCTCCCATGAGGACGCCGCCCTTCTTCATCTCTGCAGCTATATATTTGAAACCGACCGGCTTAACGGTCACGCGACAGCCAAGCGCCTCGGCAATGCGGCGCACGAGCGTCGAGCACGAGAGATTGACGACGACACGCCCCTCCAAATTGCGGAATTGAACGAGGTCGCCCAAAACAAGCGCCATGATTTGATGCGGATGTATATATCTACCACGTTCGTCAACCGCGCCGATACGATCGGCATCGCCGTCGGTCACCAGGCCCGCGCACGCCCCGTCCTCGACAACCGCACGCTCGCAAGCGTCCACCCATGGCTCAACAGGGTCGGGGCAAATGTCCTCTTGATCGGACGGCTGTCCGGCATGAATCTCGTGCACCTCGACGCCTAGCTCCCGCAGCAGGTCGGCAAGATATCCCTGGGCCGCGCCGCCCATGGGGTCAACTACCACACGCAGGTGAGCGGCTCGAATGGCCTCGGCATCGACAAACGATGCCACCGCCTGCATATAGTCAGGAATAATATCCGCGGTGCGATAGCGTTCCTCGATCCCCATCGGCTCGGGGGCCATGGTCTCTTCGAGCTCTTCGATGACATCCTGATTGGCCGTCGAGCCATCTCCCATGCGCAACTTAAGGCACAGATACCCCTGCGGATGATGGGACCCCGTCACCATGAGCGCACCGCAGGCCCCGCCGTCATACGCCGCCGCCCACGTGAGGGCGGGGGTCGGGACAGGCCGAGATGCGAGCACTGCGTCCAATCCGTGAGCCGCAAGCACGCCTGCCGCAAGCTCAGCGAACTCGCGCGCCTGCGGCCGGGTGTCGAACCCTATATATACTGTTTTGCCGGGATTGGTCTTTTGCCACAACTCGCCGACGGCATCGGCAATGCGGGCAACGTTGTCGGCGGTAAAGTCGTCGTCGACGCGGGCGCGCCAACCGTCAGTTCCAAAATGAATTATCGCGCACACGCGCAGACACCTCACAGTGTTTGGATCATGGTACGCATGGGGTATACCCGCAACGCTCGTCCAGCAACCTGCCAAAACCGGCATTCACTATTTGGGCAAATGCTACCGACGATGTGCAAGCAATCAGAACCACCCTTAAAAAGGGTGGTTTGCTCTTAGGGTATAACCCACGGGCC
>CABSMB010000341.1 GCA_902478705.1 uncultured Collinsella sp.
CGATTATCTCGATTTTTGCGACCACATCGCCCGCCGCGCTTGGCGCGTGGGCAACCGCGACGCCCTCGACTGGATGTGGTACCTGTGGATCGGCTTTAAGTCACCCGCCAGCGGGCGTCTGGTGCGTACCTTTGAGCGCGCCTACATCGCCGACAAGAGCACCTGGGCCGAGCCGATGGACCCGTACCTTACGCTTACTAAGTCGCCCTCGGTCTGCGACGACATCATGCACGAATTCGGCGTCGTCCCCATGGCCTGCTCGCCGACCGGTCACATCATCAACGGCCACACGCCCGTTAAAACCACCAAGGGCGAGCAGCCCATCCGCGCCGAGGGCAAGCTGCTGGTCATCGATGGCGGTTTCTGCCGTGCCTATCATCCCAAGACGGGCATCGCCGGCTATACGCTCATCTCGAGCTCGCGCGGATGCCGTCTTAAGTCGCACCGGGCCTTTACAACGGTTGCCGAGGCACTTACGCGCAACGTGGATATCGAGAGCGAGACCAACCGTTTTGACCAAGCAGACCGTCGCCGCATGGTAAGCGACACCGATTCCGGTGCCAAGATCCGCAGCCAGATCCAGGACCTGCGCCAGCTGCTCGATGCATATAGAAACGGTGCTATCGAGGAGCGTGCCTAGCCCCGCCCGCGGAGATTGGCTAAACTTGCTGAGTTTGTCATCCCCACGGCGCCCTGGCGCCACCCTAAGGCAGGTACCATGCAAAAGCTCCTTGCACAGATCATGAAGTTTGGCGTCGTCGGCGTCATCGCCACGGTCATCGACTTTGGCATCATGAATCTGCTCCATTACGGTCTGGGCCTTAACATCCTGATCGCCAACACCAGCGGCTTTATCGTCTCGCTCATCTTCAACTACGTCGCGAGCATGAAGTACGTGTTTGCGCACAAGGAGGGCATGAGCCGCCGCCGGGAGTTCATTATCTTTGTCGTACTGTCCGTGATCGGTCTGGCGCTTAACGACGGCATCGTGCTGGCACTCAACGCCGGCATGGGTCTCGAGGCCAATATCGCCAAGATTTGCGCCACCGCGCTGGTGATGGTCTACAACTTTGTGACGCGCAAGATCTTCTTGGAGGGCGAAGAAACCAAGTAGCTCGACTTTCCCGCACAGCTACGGGGCCCACGGACGACGTGCGTCGAGCGCTGCGTTGTTCGTGGGCCTTGCTCGTTTACGGCAAGATTTGCAACGTTTGCGGATTACCTCTTGAATATTTGGCGAGTTCGTATAGTTCTTGCCAAAGACCTTACGTTTCCCATGCAAAAGCTCTAAAGTATCCTCTGCTCGATTCATCAACGCATTGGATGTGATTACGTGCGCAAGGCACTGGCACAACCTCATACTAAGCAATTCCTCAAGTTCGCTGTCGTGGGTCTTATCTCCTTTGGCATCGACTGGGGCATGCTCATTGCGCTCGTCGAGCTGTTCCATCTCGACTTTTTGATGAGCACCACGATCTCGTTTATCACGTCCGTCGTGGTCAACTACTGGCTCAGCATGAAGTACGTGTTCGACCACCGCGAGGGCATGAGCCGCAAGCGTGAGTTCACGATTTTCACCATCCTGTCGGTGATCGGCCTGGGTCTCAACGACCTATACATGTTTGTGGGCGTCACGTTTTTGAGCATCGGCTACCAGGCCATGAAGGCCATCGCTACGTTCCTGGTCACCTGGTACAACTACTTTAGCCGCCGCTTCTTCCTCGAGGGCGCACGGTCGTAGAC
>CABSMB010000342.1 GCA_902478705.1 uncultured Collinsella sp.
GGGCGAAAGGGCGTTGGCGACGTAGACGGCAGGATCGGCATCCCACAGGATGACGTCGACGCGCTCGCCACGGAGCTCGCCCACGACGGCGCGAACACGGCTGCCCTTGGGGCCGACGCAGGCGCCAACGGGATCCAGGCGATCGTCGAGCGAGTGGACGGCGACCTTGGAGCGCTGACCGGGCTCGCGGGCGATCGACTTGATCTGGACGGTGCCCTCATAGATCTCGGGCACCTCCTGCTCAAACAGACGACGCATGAGCTCGGGGTGGGTACGGGAGATGACAATCGGCGGACGGCTGTGCTCGCCACGGACCGGCTGCAGGTTGGAGTTGGGATCGCGAACGTCGATGATCACGGCCTTGATGTGCTGGTTGTGCAGGTAGCGCTCGCCCATCGGACGCTCGTTGCGCTCGTTCTCGTAACGGCGCTGGTCGAAGTGCGGAAGCTCGGCCTCGACGCCCTCGCGAATCTTGACGATCGTGAAGTCGGGAGTGGACTGCAGCACGGTACCGCTGATGAGGTCACCGATGCGGCCGGAGAACTCCTCGTAGATCTGCTCGCGGGCGGAGTTGCGCACGATGGCATTGATCTCGGCCTTGGCGTGCTGAGCGGCGATGCGGCTCGTGTTCTTGGGAGTGACGTCGATTTCCTCGAACTCGGTGAAGTTGCCCTCCTCGTCCATGGAATCGTCGATCGGCTCCAGACGGTAGACGTAGATCTTGCCGGTGGTGCGGTCGATGGTCACCTTGGCGCCCCACTCAAGATGCAGGATCTCGGCATAGCTCTTGGCGAGCGACTGCTCCAGGCGGTCGATCAGGTAGAGCTGGTCGATGTGCTTCTCCTGGCAAAGCTCCATCAGGGCGGACATCATGTCGGATGCTGCCATCTTACTTTCCTTCCTTCGCGGGCTTGAAGTCATAAGTGGGCTTCAACTTGCACTTTTTAACATCAGAGAAATCGAGGGTGACGGACTCGCCGTCCTCGAGCTCGAGGGTCACGTTCGTCTCGGTGGCGGCGGCAATCTTACCGGTGTACTTGCGACGACCCTCGGTGGCGATGGAGGTGAGCTCGCAGTTCTCGCCCACAAAGCGGGCAAAGTCACTCGGGCGGCGCAGCGGGCGCGCCATGCCCGGGCTCGACACCTCGAGCGTATAGCTCGAAGAGATGGGGTCGAGCTCCTCAATCACATCGCCGACCCATTTGGTGTTGGCCATGACATCGTTGAGCGACAGGCTCTGACCCTCGGCACCCTCGATACGCACACGCACGCAGGGGGCCTTGGTGGCACCCACGAGCTCAACGTCGACGATGTCGACATCGTGCTGGGGAGCAACGGCCTCGAGCGCGTCGATGATCGCCTGCTCGGTCTTGGTCTTGACCATTGCGGCACCTCCATCCATACAAAAAAGAAGCGGGGCCGAAACCCCACTTCTTTCAATTACAACTTCATTTGCAAGCAAACTATAGCAATACCTGCGCAAACGTGCAAGCACACCGTAAACCAGCAGGTCAGCGTACGCACAGGTTCTCCACAAGAAATGGACAATTAGGCGTTCTCGGAGGCATCCATAACCAAAACGAGGGACGACCCAATCGGATCGTCCCTCGTCTTTTACATGTCAGCTATGCGCGCGACGCTTACTTGACCACCAGGTTGACCAGCTTGCCGGGTACGCAGATGGCCTTGACGACCGTCTTGCCCTCGAGCCACTTGGCGACAGCAGCCTCGGCGGCAGCCTG
>CABSMB010000343.1 GCA_902478705.1 uncultured Collinsella sp.
GAGCCTGTCCGACCCGCTTGCCACGTGGCTCATGGGCTTTGGCATCGCGCCGCTTTCCGCCATCGCGCGCGGCCTGGCGCCGGTCATCATCACCGTCGCCGTCGCTTTTGTGTCCATCGTGATCGGCGAGCTAGTACCCAAGCGCATCGGCCTCGCTAACGCCGAGGGCGTATCCAAGCAGGTTGTGGGACCGCTCTCCGTGTTCCAAAAGATCGCCCGCCCGCTCGTGTGGCTGACCGGCGCCTGCTCCGATGGTCTGGCCCGCATCCTGCGCATCAAGAGCGCCGACGACCGCCAGAACGTCTCGGAGGAAGAGATCAAGTACATGGTCTCGGAGCAGGACGACCTGCTCGACGAGGAAAAGCGCATGATCCACGAGATCTTCGACCTGGGCGACACCGTGGCTCGCGAGGTCATGGTGCCGCGCGTGGACACCACCATGTGCGAGGACGACGAGACGGTCGCCGACGTGCTGTCCACCATGCGCCAGACCGGCTTCAGCCGCATCCCCGTCTATCACGAGGATCCCGACAACGTCGCGGGTATCGCGCACATCAAGGACCTGATCCAGCCTGCGCTCGACGGCAAGGGCGACCAGCCCATCGCCAGCTATTTGCGCGATGCCACCTTTGTGCCCGATACCAAGGACATCCTGCCGCTGCTGTCCGAGATGCAGACCTCGCACGACCAGATCGTGGTCGTCGTGGACGAGTACGGCGGCACGGCCGGCATCATCACCATCGAGGACATCGTCGAGGAGATCGTGGGCGAGATCGAGGACGAGTTCGACCCCGACAACAAGTACCTCACGCGCCTTTCGCGCCGCGAGTGGCTCGTCGATGGGCGTTTTTCGTGCGATGACGCGATTGAGCTTGGTTGGCCGCTCGAGGAAAGCGATGATTATGAGACCATCGCCGGCTGGATTTTGGAGCTTTGTGACTCGGTGCCCGACATCGGAGAGGTGTTTGAGGTCGCGGGGTACAAATTCAAGGTACAGTCGATGCGTGGCCAGCGCATCTCGCTCATTCGCGTGATCGCTCCGGCCGAAACCGATAAGAAGGATTCCGAGTCCGCGGCAGAGAAGCCGACGGCGTCGGGTGCGGGCTCTGCGGATCCGCACGATGGCGACGAGTAGGGCAAGGAAGAGTAGGGGAGAGTTATGGCAGGCCTGTTCAACATCCTTAAGGTCACCGTCAGCGAGGACAAGATCTGCGCGCATGTGCTGGTGAACCCCGGCATGCCGCTCATGACCTCGGAGGACATCGAGGCCACGGCGCGCGTGTACTACCTGGTGCCCGCGATTGCCAAGCATCTGTGCCTGGGCGATTCCGGTCGCGAGTTCCAGGACTGCATGGGCCAGACCGAGCTTTGCCACCTGCTGGAGCACGTGACGGTCGAGCTCATGAACGAGACCGGTCTTGCCGGCAGCATCTCGTGCGGTCGCACGCGCGTGAGCGAGCATGACGAGCGTGTCTTTGAGGTTGAGCTTTCGTGTCCCGACGACGCGTTGGCCATTGGCGCGCTGTCATCGGCGACCTTTATGATGGACTGGGCGTACCTGCACGCCGATCAGCCGGCCCCCGACGTGGAAGGCACGGTCGCTGGCCTGCGCAACCTGGTGCTGGGCATGCGCGCCGAGGCCGAGGGCAAGGACCCGCACGAGGCCGTTGCCGCTGCGAACGGCGAGGACGTGGCCGAGGATGCGTCCGAGGACGACGCTCCTGCCGAC
>CABSMB010000344.1 GCA_902478705.1 uncultured Collinsella sp.
CACGTCACCTTGTCTCAAATGCGACCCGCTCGCTCATTTATGCTCTACCTGCGGTGTTTCCGTTCTTGGGAGATTTGTCGCTTCTTGCTTGCGTCAATGTATGATTATCTACTGCGTTAAACGGAATTCGATTGTTCTTGAGGGTAGGGGATTTCTTTGGGTCGTTCTGCGGATATGACACCGCCTTTGCGTTGGCGGTTAGGTGTTGCTGGTGGGGTAGCGCTCGTTGTGTTGCTTGTTGACCAGCTGACCAAGCTTGCGGTTCGTGCCGTGGGCGACGCTTTGCATGTGACCGTCATCCCCGGTGTCATCGACTTTATGTTTGTCCGCAATATCGGTGCTGCCTTTAGCATGGGCGAGGGGCATGGCATCGCGTTTGCCGTGCTGGCGTTGGCGGTCATTATCGCTATTGCCGTGTACCTCGTTCGTGCACCCCAGCTCGCCCATCTTGAGGTTGTGGGCATGGCGATGGTTGCGGGCGGTGCTATCGGCAACGCTATCGATCGTTTGGCCTTTGGCTTCGTGACCGATTTTATTGCCACCACCTTCATCGACTTCCCCGTCTTCAATGTGGCCGATATCGGCATCACCTTGGGCGTCGTGCTCGCCCTCTTTGGCTACATGTTCTTGAGTCCTGCCGCTCGCGAGGTCGATGCGACCGCCGAGCTTAACGCCCGTGACGAGGCCCGCGCCAAGCGCAAGGCCCAGCAGCGTGGGGAGCGTGCCCGCAAGATTCGTGAAAGGAATGAGCGCTAATGGCCGACATCCATATCCTTGTTGCCGACGATGCCGCTGGTCAGCGTCTTGACGCCTATCTGGGCGCCAATGACGGCTGCCCTACGCGCTCTGCCTGCGCGCATCTGATTGAGGGCGGTGCCGTATGTGTCAATGGCGAGACCTGCCTGTCCAAAAAGTACGCCGTGCGAGCCGGCGACCGTATTTCGGTCGATCTGCCCGAGCCGCACGATCCCACCGATGTGATTCCCGAGGCCATCCCGCTCGACATTCGCTATGAGGATGACTATCTCATTGTGCTCTCCAAGCAGCGCGGCCTGGTGTGCCATCCTGCACATGGTCATGAGAGCGGTACGCTCGCGAATGCCCTGGTCTATCACTGCGGTATTGACCATCTGGGCACCGTGCAGGGCGAGGACCGCCCCGGTATCGTGCATCGTTTGGATCGCGATACCTCGGGTCTCATGCTTGCGGCCAAGGACGACGACACCCAGCGCGCGCTCCAAAATCTTATCCGCACGCGCACGCTCGACCGCCGCTACATTACGCTTGTTCACGGTCATATCGCTATGGATGAGGGCACCATTAACACCGGCATTGCCCGTTCTACGCGTGACCGTGTCAAGATGGCGGTATCCGATGATCCCTTTGCGCGCCAAGCCATTACGACCTTTAAGGTTCTCGAGCGCTTTGATTCCACGCGTTTTGACGATGGCTATACGCTCGTCGAGTGTCATCTGTTTACGGGCCGCACGCATCAGATTCGCGTGCATATGCGCCATATCAACCACGCCTGCGTGGGCGATCCGCTCTACGGCAAGTGTGATGCACGCGCCGATCAGGGTTTGACCAGGCAATTCCTTCATTCCTGGCGCGTCGCATTCGACCATCCCGTGACGGGGGAGCGCATCGAGTGCCGCGACGAGCTGCCGTGGGACCTTGCGGCGGTTCTGGATGATTTGGCCCCGCGTTCGCTCGGCCGCACTGCCGCCGG
>CABSMB010000345.1 GCA_902478705.1 uncultured Collinsella sp.
TCGATGTCCGTGACCTCGGTGCGGTTCTTGGTCATTGCGTCGCCCCTTTACGCCTGCTCGGCAGCGGCAGCCTCGGCCTGTGCGCGCTGCTCGGCGGCCTCGCGCTCGAAGGTCTCAAAGCCGTTCTTGTCGATCCAGGGGATCAGCGAGGCGTCGTCCTCGCGCACGATGTGGCCCTTGACCATAACGTGGACGCGGTCGACATCCAGGTGCTCCAGGATGCGCGTGTTGTGCGTGATGATGAGCATGGAGCCGTCGCAGCTCTTGCGGTAGGCGTCCATGCCGTGGCTGACGGTGGACAGGGCGTCGACGTCCAGGCCGGAGTCGGTCTCGTCCAAGATGGCGAGCTTGGGCTGCAGCAGCAGGAGCTGGAGCATCTCGACCTTCTTCTTCTCGCCGCCCGAGAAGCCCACGCCCAGCTCGCGGTTGAGGTAGGCGGTGTCCATGTTGAGCTCGGCCGCGAGCTCCTTTACGCGACGGCGGAACTCCTTGCCCTTCATCTCCAGGCCGGGGCGGCCGGCGATGCTGGCGCGCAAAAAGCTCGACAGCGGCACGCCCGGGATCTCGACCGGGGCCTGGAAGCTCAGGAACAGGCCGGCGCGGGAGCGCTTGTCGGTGGTGAGCTCGGTGATGTCTTGGCCATCAAAGACGATGCGGCCGTCCTGCACGGTGTAGACTGGGTCGCCCATGACCAGGTGGCCGAGGGTGGATTTGCCGGCGCCGTTGGGGCCCATCAGCACATGGGTCTCGCCGGCGGCGACGTTGAGGTTGACGTTGTGGAGGATGGTCTTCTCGTCCACGGAGGCGGTTAGACCTTCGATGGAAAGCAGCGGATTTGCACTCATGCTGTCCCTCTCTGTATATGGTGTACTCATGGGTGTACTAAACCCTAGGAATCTTCTCGGAATAAAGTTACTATGGGTTCGGCGTTAGTCAAGGGAAAACCCGACTAATCCACTCGACTTTTTAGATTGTGGGACAAATTCATCGGTAGTGCTTGTCCCCAGCGTTATGGAAGGGTAGGTATGCTCATTTCTTCTAAGGGCCGCTATGCCCTCCGTTTGATGATTTATATTGCAGCGCTCGGTGACGCCGAGGGCAAGATTGCCCTGCGCGAGGTTGCCGACCGCGAGCGCATTTCGCAGAAATATCTGGAGCAGCTGGTTCGTCCGCTTATGAAGGCGGGCCTGCTTAAGAGCGTGCGCGGCAAGGGCGGCGGCTACATGATGGCCAAGGACCCGGCCGAGGTGCGTGCCGGCGACATCCTGCGCGCCGTCGAGGGCAGCACTGCCCCGGTGGCGTGCGACGGCATTGACAACAGCTGCACCCGTAGCGATCTGTGCTCGACCGTCAAGTTCTGGCGCGGCCTGGACGATGTAATCGAAAAGTACGTCGACGGCGTGACGCTGGCCGACCTAGCCGCCGTCCCCGAGATCAACTTTGACATTAAGCTGTAGGGGCTGGCTTTCGTGAAGTCGTACGAAGCCTTTGATTCGCGTCTGGCACTGCTAGAGACAGCTCGATTCCAAGATTTCGATAACGACTATGTTGTCTCCGGATGTGCATATATCTATGAGCAGGTTTTCGGTATCTCAATTACGCTCCTTAAGCGTCTGCTCGAGTATGAGGGCGCCACGCTTGCCGCGTCGGGGTCTCCTCGTGCCATCTTGAAGGAGTCCTACCGATTCTACGACTTTATTGATGAGGCGGCCTGGCTAGATATGCTCA
>CABSMB010000346.1 GCA_902478705.1 uncultured Collinsella sp.
GCTCATGGGCGTGACCCCGCCGATGTTCATCGAGACCACCATCGTCCAGACCGACCCGGGCTTTAAGGGCGACACCGTCCAGGGTTCCACCAAGCCGGCCACGATCGACACCGGCGCTGTCATCCAGGTCCCCATGTACCTCAACGAGGGCGAGGTCATCAAGGTTGACACCCGCGACGGCAAGTTCGTCTCCCGCGTCTAGCAACCAACTCTTCTAGGAGGACTCATGCCCCAGGAAATCAAGATAGACGGCATCGGCATTTCGCCCGATGTTCTGACCGCCATCGTCTCGCGCGCCGTGTCGGATGTCGAGGGCATCGCCTCCGTTGGCGTCAAGGACCTTGCCGCCAACCTTGTCTCCATGATGCTCTCGTCCAAGGCCCCGGCTTCCGAGCCGGCGGTCGAGGCCGAGGTTGTCGGCGACAAGCTCGCACTCACCGTGCGTGTCGTGGTGTTCTTTGGCTATCCGTTCAAGAAACTCGCCGAGGCCGTTCGCGCCGCCGTGGTCGCCGCCATCGATGCTCAGGTGGGCGTCGAGGTCGAGCGCGTTGACGTTTGCATCGACGGCCTCGTTTTCCCCAAGGAGTAACCTTTGAGCCTTAAGGTTTATCGCGGGCGTACGCTTGCCCGCAGTCAGGCGCTGCAGCTGCTGTTCCAGGCCGAGGCCACGGACAGTCCGCTCGAGCGCGTCCTCGAGGGCGATTTCCTGATCTCGAAGGGTCCCCTCGACCCCTATGCGCTGGAGCTTTGCCGCGGTGCCTACGAGCATATCGATCGCATCGACTGTGCCCTGCGCGCCGTCGCCAAGAACTGGGATCTTATGCGCATGCCCGGCGCCGACCGCAACCTGCTGCGTATCGCCGTCTACGAGATGCGCTTCCTCACCGACGAGGAGGTCTCGGACGCTATCGTGATCAACGAGGCCGTCGAGATCGCCAAGGCTTATGGTACCGACCAGTCCGCGTCGTTTGTCAACGGCGTGCTGGGCAAGATCGCTCGCAGCGAGGAGCTGCCGGGCGAGGACCTGTACCAAGAGCTGCTGGCCGAGGATCGTGCTCGCGAGGAGGCACAGGCTGCCGAGGCGGCCGCCAAGGTCGCTGCCGCTCAGGCTGCCGCCGGTGTACTTGCCGAGGATGCGGACGCTGCTGAGGCCGTCGAGGCCGACTCCGTCGAGGAGTAGCCATGCCAGAGGGTTCCGTCCGCAACTTCGATGAGATCTCGGATCGCCTGGACCAGATTATCGCCACCGTTCGCTCCAAGGATACGTCCTTGGAGCGTTCGCTCGATTTGTTTGACGAGGCGATTGAGCTGGGCTCCCGTGCGGTCGATATGGTCGACAAGTTTGAGCTGACGCCGCGTGAGGCCGACAAGCTCGAGCAGGAATACGATGAGGATGCGGCAAGCGAGTCCCAGGATAGCTAGGCCGCATTTCCGGATACGAATGGTTGATGGCATTCATGAAACGCGTGCGTCTCGATGACGAACTGATTTCACAGGGCATCTGCGCCGATCGCGCGGATGCCCTTCGCACTCTTATGGCCGGCTTGGTTTCGAGTGGCGGCGAGCGTTTGACCTCTCCGGGGCTCAAGGTGACGCCGGGCCTGCCGCTGCACGTAAAGGGGCGCATTCCGTACGTTGGGCGCGGCGGCCTTAAGCTCGAGGGTGCGCTCGATGCGTTTGGGATTGATCCGACGGACCTTGCTTGCCTCGATGTGGGC
>CABSMB010000347.1 GCA_902478705.1 uncultured Collinsella sp.
GCGTCAGATGTGTATAAGAGACAGGTAAAGTCCTCGGTGTTCAGCAGGTCCAGATAGCGCTCGTGGCTTGCGGCGTTGAGCTTCTCGGCCATATCCCAGAACTTCTGCGTGGTCTCGGTGTTGGTCTTCTCGACACTCGGGGCCGACTGCAAAAGCGTTGCGGCGGCAACGGACTCAACATGGCGCTGAGCCAGCGTGCGGTTGCCGTAACGGGCAAAGATGACCTCGCCCTGCTCGGTGAGCTTAAAGAAGCAGTTGACCGAACCCTTGGGCTGCGCCAGCACGGCCTTGTTGGCCGGGCCGCCGCCACGGCCCACGGCACCGCCGCGACCGTGCATGAGCACCAGGTCGATATCGTTCTTCTCGGCCCACTTGGCAATGCGCTCCTGCGCGGAGTGCAGCGCGAGCATAGCCGTGGTAGGACCGGCATCCTTGGAGGAATCGGAATAGCCCAGCATGACCTCCATGCGGCGGTTGGTCTGGGCAAGGCGCTTTTGCACCACGGGCAGCGTAAGCATCTGGTCGAGCACGTCGACGCAGCCCTCGAGGTCCTCGAGCTGCTCGAACAGCGGGATCACGTCGAGCTCGGGGACATCCTCCTCGTGTGCAAAGGACAGGTGGGCAAGCTCAAAGACGTCGGCCACATGCTGGGCGCTCTTGGTGAACGAGATGATATAGCGGTGAGCCATCTTCTTGCCGTAGCGCTTTTGGATGGAGCCGATAGCGCGGAAGGTGTCGATGACCTCGCGCGTCATGGGCTGCAGGTCGCCATGGATACCGTTCTCGTGGATATCCTTGAGGGCGCGGGCATGCACCACGGAGTGCTGACGGAACTCCATCTCGACCATATGGAAGCCGAAGGACTCGACCTGCCAGATGATGGTCTGGACCGGGCCGTAGGCAGCACGGACGGCACCACAGGCGGCCAGCGAGCGCTGGACGACGCGCAGGTCATCCAAGAACTCATCGGCGCTGTGGTACATGGTGTCGGTGATGCGACGCACGGTGGCGTTCAGACGGTCGGCCATGACGAGCATGACGGCGCGATGCGGCTCGTGCTCGGAGATCAGCTCGGCACGTGCGGTGTACTGGGTGCTCATCTCGACCTGATGGTTCCACAGGTTGATGAGCTCGGCAGACGGCTTGCTGTAGGTGGCCTCGAGCGTGAGGTTGCGGCCGATGCGGCGGCACTTGTCCTCGAGCTTGAGCACCATGTGAGTGAAGTACTTGGCGGCGACTTCGCGGCTCACCTTGGCGGTGACGTTGGGGTTGCCGTCACGGTCGGAACCGATCCAGCTGCCGGGATGGAAGAACGCCGGGCACAGCGGCGGCACGGTACCGGCCTTATCACCCAGCACCCAGTCGTCAAAACGACGGTAGATAACGGGGATAACGTCGAACAGCGTGTTATCGAAGATGTCGATGATGGTATCGGCTTCCTCGACCGGCGTGGGCTTCTTGAGCGCGATGGGGCTCGTACGCACCAGGGCGTCGATCTCCTGCAGCATATGGCGCTCGTTCTCCACCAGGTCGGAGCCGCCCAGACGCGGACGCTCCTCCAGCAGGTTGGAGATACGGCGAATCTTGCCCTCGACGGCCTTACGACGGGCCTCGGTGGGATGTGCGGTAAAGACAGGGTGGAACTCGAGCTTGTCGAGCAGCTCGTTGGCGCCCTCGACACCCATCTCGTTTACCAACTGGTG
>CABSMB010000348.1 GCA_902478705.1 uncultured Collinsella sp.
TCGTAGTACTGCGGGTAGCCGTCGTAGAAATCGGCCTCGGGCGGCTCGATGCCCGCATCCAGATAGAACTCATCGCTCATCTGGAAGGTGTGGCGGCCAAAGCGCTCGTACGCGCGGTCCTGGAAGGGCCGGATCATGGCGATAGTCTCGCGCGCCAGATCGGGCTTGTCGCTGTAGGACCAGCTAAAGCGGTTCTGGTGCTTGGTAAAGCCAAGCGGCACGATACCCAGGCTCGTGATCTGCTCGTGCTCCTCGCAGTAGCGCAGGGTCTTTTGCACGTCCTCGTCGGTGAGGTTTGTGAGCGTGACGAAATTGCCCTGTAAAAAGCTCAGGCGGTAGTCGTCGTCGCGAATGTAGAGCGTGGAGCGGCCGCCCTTGGGCAGCATGGTCATAAAGCAGAACACGCAGGCGTTTACGCAGGTACGCATGCCGTCAAAGATGGGGCCGTCGAACTCAAGACCCCAGTCCTCGCCCGGGAAGCGGTCAAGCTCGACGGGGGTGACGGTGTTGTCGCGAGGGTCGAGAACCTCAAGTTCGACGATGTCGTCGTCGGCTTCCCAGAGCCACACGATCATGTCGGTGAGCTGCTCGCCGTTGACCGTGAGCACGCGCATGCCCGGCTCGATACCCACATCCCATGCGGGCGATTCGGGAAGCACGTTCTTAACGAGCGCGCCTTCACCCGGCTCGGGGTCGCGGCTGCGCCCGTAATCGGCCACCTCGGCGACGTATGCGGGTACGGTCTGGTCCATGATTAGCGGCAAAGCTCCTTGATGCGCGCAACGGCGCGTTCGATGTGTTCTTGCGGGGTGGAGGCTCCGGCGGTGATGCCGATGTGCCGAGCGCTGGCAAACCATGCTGCCTCGAGCTCGGCGGCTTCCTCGATGTGGTGCGTGCGCTCGCAGGCGTCGGCACAAATTTGCGCCAGGCGGCGCGTGTTGCCCGAATTTTTGCCGCCCACGACGACCATGCAGTCACAGCGGTTGGCCAGCGACGCGGCCGCCTGCTGGCGCTCACTCGTGGCCGCGCAGATGGTGTTGATCACACGCAGTTCCTGCACGCGCGGGGTGATGGCGGCCACGACCTCGGCGAGGTTCTGTGCGGTCTGGGTGGTCTGCACGACCAGGCCCACCTTGCCCTTGAGTGGCAGAGCGTCCGCATCGGCAGCGCAGCTCACGACCTGTGCGTCATCACCGGCGTGGCCCAGGATGCCCTCGACCTCGGGATGGCCCGGCTCGCCTACGACGAGCACGCGATAGCCCTCGCGAACCAGGCGCTCGGCTGCCACGTGGACCTTCTTGACGTAGGGGCAAGTGGCGTCGACCACAGTAAGGTCGCGCTCGCGGGCAGCGTCGATCACCTGCGGCACCACGCCGTGGGCGCGGATGATCACGGTGCCCGACGCAGCGTCGTCCAAGGTGTCGGCCAGGCCCACGCCCGCCTCGGCAAGCTCGCGCACCACGATGGGGTTATGGATGAGCGGACCCAGGGTGTGGACCTGAGTGCTCTCCTCTGCTTGCGGGGCTGCGGCCAGCGCCATGTCGAGCGCGCGCTGCACGCCGTAGCAGGTGCCCGCGTGGGCGGCGATCTCGATGGTGGGCGCG
This sequence comes from uncultured Collinsella sp., assembly GCA_902478705.1. Taxonomy (GTDB): domain Bacteria; phylum Actinomycetota; class Coriobacteriia; order Coriobacteriales; family Coriobacteriaceae; genus Collinsella. Next base: position 1,605 of record CABSMB010000348.1, read on the forward strand.
GCGGCCTGGTCGGACGCGGCGGTATTCATCACGTTCTCACCCATGGCTAGAACCTGCCCGGATGCTCGTCGCACAGCTCGTCGCGCATGGTGTAGACA
>CABSMB010000349.1 GCA_902478705.1 uncultured Collinsella sp.
CCCGCCGATATGTACTGCTTTGCCTCGGGCGACGTTGCCTATCTTCTCGACACGCACCGCGCGCGCCGCGCCGATGCAGCGTTTGCCCAGCATGCCGCACCGTTTCTGTCGCGTCTGCTGCCCTGTCGCACGCCGGTCCATATCGCCGCCGAACAGGTGGGCGAATTCTGCCGCATGGCGCTGCCCGTGCTGCGCGAATACACTGACCTCACCGCTCCCGCCGTGCTCGACACCGTGGCGCCCGAGCCGAGCTTTGCCATGGCAATCGGTGTCGACGATGGGCTTGTGACCTGCAAGATTACGGTTGCCTATGGTGATTGGTCGGCAGACCTCTTTAGCTTGGGCGCTCCGGGCAGCCCCTTCGAAGAGCGGCGTCCGGGCGTGCCGCCGCGCGACGAGGTGGCAGAGTTTCGCGTTATGGACACGGCGGCCCTGTATTTCGACTTTTACGAGGGCGGCCTGGCGTTTGAGGAACGCGATGACGAGAGCCTGTTCCACTTGCTGACCGAGGGCCTGTCTGCCCTGTCCGAGCTGGGCGAGGTCATGCTCAGCGACCGCCTACGCCAGATCTCGGTCCGCTCTGCGCCCAAGCTTTCGGTGCGTGCAACCGTCAAGAGTAACCTGCTCGACGTCGAACTGGGCGCGAGCGGCCTTTCGGCGGCAGACCTTGCCATCTACCTCGACTCCTACAAGCGTCACCAGACGTTTGCGCGTCTCACGTCGGGCGACATCATTCGCCTGGACGAGGGCGCCCGCGCCGCGTTTGGTCTTGCCGAGGACCTGGGCGTCGATGCCGTCGACCTGCTCGACGGCGTGTCGCTTCCCGCGTCGAGTACCCTGTTTGTCGACAGCATGCTTGCGCGCACGCCCGCGCTCGAAGCCGATCGCGACGCTGCGTTCCGTCGCACGGTCGAGCGCTTGGATACGCTCGGCAAGATGGACTTTACGGTGCCGGCATCTCTCAAGGCCACGCTACGTGGCTACCAGGTCGATGGCTACCAGTGGCTCGGCTCGCTTGAGCATCTGGGCCTCGGCGGCATCTTGGCCGACGATATGGGCCTGGGCAAAACGCTGCAGATGATCGCACGTATCCTGGCGCGCGTGGAGGCGGGGGACGCCAAGCCCACGCTCGTGGTGTGCCCTGCGTCGCTCGTGTATAACTGGACTGCCGAGCTGGAGCGCTTTGCGCCTTCGCTCGACGTGTGCGCCATCGTGGGTGCCAAGGCTCAGCGCCGCGTGCAGATAGCCGGCGCCGACGAGCATAACGTGGTCGTGACGTCGTATGACCTCATGCGCCGCGATATCGACGAGTATGCCGAGCGGGACTTTGCTCGCGTGGTGCTCGACGAGGCCCAGTACATTAAAAACCCGCTCACGCAGGTAGCGCGTGCCGCCAAGCGCCTGCCGGCCGGTGTGCGCTTTGCCCTGACGGGCACGCCCATCGAAAACCGCCTGTCCGAGCTCTGGAGCATCTTCGACTTTCTTATGCCGGGCCTTTTGGGGACGCGCGAGTCGTTTGCTAAGCGCTTTGAGAGCCCCGTCGAGCATGCCGAGGGCGATAGCGCCGCTCGCCTGCAGGCGCTCGTGTCGCCGTTTGTGCTGCGCCGTGTCAAGGAAGACGTTGTTGCTGACCTCCCCGAGAAGATCGAGGACACCGTCATGGCGCAGCTCACCGGCGAGCAGCGCAAG
>CABSMB010000350.1 GCA_902478705.1 uncultured Collinsella sp.
TTTGCCGTCTTGCTGCATTGGGCAAGCGACATTGGCCTCCGCCTAGCGATCAAAAGCCCCACCGAGCTGGGAATTCTGCTCATCCTGCCGCTCGTCTACTACATCTTCGACTACGCCACCAACGTCTACACCACGCTCTTCCACTCGGGCTCGGTGGTAACCGTTGAGTTTTTGGCGTTCGCCCTCTGCGCCTTCTACCTTATGTTTCTTGCCGTCTACCTTCGCGAATACGAGGCAAAGGAAATCGCCGAGCGCGAGCGCTGGATGCTCGCGACCCGCGACAGCGCAGCCATCAAAGAGCTCGAAGCCTGGCGCCAGTCCGGACGCGAGCTCTCGGTTCTCCGTCACGACATGCGCCACTACCTGCGCGGTCTAGCGACCCTGATCGAAGAGGGTCGCACCGATGAGGCACTCGAGCGCATCGACGCGCTCTGCGAGACCAACGACCGCACCGCCGTGCGCCGCTACTGCGCCAACGAAACGGTCAACATTGCGCTCTCGTCGCTTTCCGCGGACATCAACGCGCACGACATTACCGCCGACCTGCGCGCCGCTGTGCCCGAAACCGTCCACGTGGACGATGTCGATCTGTTCAGTGTGGTATCGAACGCCCTGGACAATGCCATCGCCGCGGCGAGCGCCGCCCCCGAGGGCAAGCGGTTTGTCGACCTGGACCTTCGCTACGAAGACGGTCAGCTTCTACTGCTGGTTTCCAACACGTTTGGCCGTGCGCCGCACATGGTCGATGGCATGCCCGTGGCTCAGCACACTGGGCACGGCTTTGGCACCAAGAGCATTATGCTTGCCGTCGAGCGCATGAACGGCAACTGCCAGTTCCGCATTAATGGCGACCGGTTTGAGCTGCGCGCCGTGATGTAGGGGCTGCCGCCAGCCTCGCTACAGCGGTGCAGCCGCCGGGGTCAGCTGTTTAATGTAGGCCCACATGCGCTGCTTGGCGGCCTTGTCGGTGAGCGCCGCCTCAAAACCGTCGAGCGCTAGCACGCGGCGCCCCTGCACATGCGCGACCAGGCCGGGCTTGAGCATGGCGGTGTCAAAGTCATCAATTGCCACAAGCATATCGGCATAGGTCTCGCGCATGACATCGGCCGCGCTGTTGTCCAGCAACAGCACCGCCTCGGGGTCCAAGGTCTCCAGCGCCTCGCGGAACAGGTCGCACGTCAGGGCCTCGCCCGGCGTGACCGCTCCGTCGCCCGCGCCGGCGACGCTTGCCAGCACGCAAAAATCCTCGGGGGCATATCCGATGGCGCCGAGCGCCTTGCGCAACGCGGCGCCATCCGCGCCGGCAGCCAGCTCGCCGCCCGAGCACTCGGCTTCATCCAAATCGCCTTTGACCAGCACAATCGGCGAGCACGCGTTGCCCGCGATACGCACGCCACGGCCCGCGAGCGATGCGAGCTCCTGCTCGGTCGCCTGAGCGATGGCTTCTTTTTTCTGGCTTTGTGACGTGGGCATGCGCTCTCCAATCGTTTGCGTGCCCACCATTATATAAAAGAGCCGCCCGCGAGTGGTTGCTTTACGAGCCGCTGGGTATAAGCACGGTCGTACTGAGTTTACGCGGCCGAGCCGCGTCGCATTATGGAGGTCACCATGGCTGACATCAAGCAGATTACCCCCGAGAACTTCGACGCTGTCGTCAACGAT
>CABSMB010000351.1 GCA_902478705.1 uncultured Collinsella sp.
CGGCGTGGTCGAGGGTAACCGGTCAAACGTAGTAGATAGGCCCATTCGTGGCGAGCGAGCCAAATTAGCTACCCGCCAAATGGGGTTAACGGAGCAAGCCTGCCACTTCGCCGGCTAGGGTGATGGTGCCTGCTGCTACGAAAGGCTCGCCCGCGGCCTCGAAAGCTGCGAGGGCCTCGGATACGCTGGGGTACACGCCCGCGAGCTTATCGGCGTCCACCAGGGCAGCGAGCTCCTCTGCCGGCAGGGCGCGATCGGAATCGGTCTGGGTCACGACCACGCGCGGGAAGGCCGGGATGAGCACGTCGACGATGCCCGCCACGTCCTTGTCGGCCAGCGCGGCGCATAGCAGCGTGGGGCGATTCTCTACACACGGATCGATCTCGTCCAGCGCGCTCACAAAGTTCTCACAGCTCTGGGGGTTATGGCAGGCGTCAATCAGCTTGAGCGGATTAGTCCCCAGCACATCAAAGCGACCCGGCGTGGGGCAGCCCATAAGCGACGCATCGAGCTTGTCATGGTCGAGCTCGCGGCCCAGATAACCCTCGCAAAGCATAATCGCGCACGCGGCATTCTGCGGCTGATACGCCGGCTTAACCATGCTCGACGTATAAATCGCGCGCGGCGTAGTGCAGCTGAACTCAACTGTATCGCCCACATGCGTCGGCACCTTAGTCGTGGAGTGGCTCACCACGAGCGGCACGACGCCGCACTCGCGACAACGGGCATCCATCACGCGCTGAACGCTCGGCTCGTGCGTGCCCTCGCCCAGTACAACTAGGCGCCCGGGTTTGATAACGGCAGCCTTCTCCCCCGCAATGGCCTCGAGCGTGTCGCCCAAAATACGTGTATGGTCGAGGCCGATACCCGTAATGGCAACGGCAACGGGATCAGTCGCACTCGTGGCGTCCCAACGGCCGCCCATGCCATCCTCGAGCACAGCAACATCCACTGCAGCCTCGGCAAACACCACCAGTGCGGCAGCCGTCAGCAGGTCAAACGGCGTGATGGCGTACGCGCGCTCCCCCGCCGCCACACGGCGCGCATTCACGCGACGCCCTGCCTCTACTGCGGCAGAAACGCCACGGGCAAAGGCCTCATCGCTCACGACGCGCCCATCGACCTCCATGCGCTCGGGATATCGCACCAACTGCGGAGACGTATACAGTGCGGTCTTTAACCCCTCACCACGAAGGATGGCAGCCGAAAAACGCGTGGTCGAAGTCTTGCCATTGGTACCGGCAACCTGAATGCAATCGAAATACTCATCCGGACGCCCCAGCTCATCGAGCATATCGACAACCGTCTCGAGCGGAGGACCAGCATCCCCAGAAATCCGCCCCGTATCAGCAGCCAGCCCAACAGCCTCATCAAACGAAAGCAACTCAAACGAGAAAGGAACGACATACGACCCCGAACGCTTAGCCATAAACCAAAGTCCCCTCAACATAAAAAGAGGCCCGTAACAAACAACGAGCCCCTCCCATTCAAAATATCAGCCAAACACCGCTTTGCAGCAAGATCAAGGCCACAACCAAGTGACACTAACGCGCCAGATAAAGACAGCAACGTAACCGCACCAGGAGCGGCCCAATGCTTTGCTCGCCGCAAGTTCCGCACGCAAAGGACAGCACTTAATGTGCTGTCCGTCTTGCGCAGGAC
>CABSMB010000352.1 GCA_902478705.1 uncultured Collinsella sp.
TTTTTTCCCCCCGCCGTTCTAACGAACGGCGGTCGGCTTGACGCTGCGCGAGCCCCAGACGGGCGATCTGCCTTTCAATCGTCGGGCATGGGCAAAAGCCCTATGCCCTCCTCTTTCAAGGCACCTCGCCACGCCTGGGACTCGCTCGCTGTCCAACCGCTCTCTGCGCCGTTCTCCTGCTTGTTGCGTTTCTTACTTCTTCCCAAATTTGATCTTGATGGCACGCTTGAGTGCGTACTTGCCCAGGCTGGGGAGCTTTTGCTCGTATTTGACCATCGTGGAGCACTCGGGGCGATCGCGATCCAGATGGATGGCATCGAACGCGCACTTAGTGGTGCACAGGCCGCAGCCGATACACTTGTTGGGGTCGACGATCGAGGCGCCGCAGCCCAAGCAACGGGCGGTCTCGGCGCGCACCTGCTCTTCGGTAAAGGTCTCGACGTACTCGCTAAACGGCGCGGCCTTCTCGCGCTCGCGGTCCACATGGGCAACCTCGCGGCTCGCGTTGTCGTAGCTCTCGATCACGACATCGTCGCGGTCAAGCGCGGTGTAGCGGCGCTGGTTGCGGCCGATGGTGAGCGTGGACCCCGGCTGCACAAAGCGATGGATGGACACGGCGGCCTCGTGGCCGGCGGCGATGGCATCGATGGCAAAACTCGGACCGGTGTAGACGTCGCCGCCTACAAAGATGTCGGGCTCAGCGGTCTGATAGGTCTGGGGATCGGCAAGGGCGCCCTGGCCGCGGCCAAGCTCCACCTTGGAGCCAGCCAGCAGATCGCCCCACACAATGGACTGGCCAATCGACATGACGACACGGTCGGCATCGACACGACGCAGATCGTTCTCATCGTACTCGGGCGCAAAACGGCCCTCGTCGTCAAAGACACGCGTGCAGCGCTTGAAGGTGATGCCGCGCACATGACCGGCCTCGTCCAGGTGAATCTCCTTGGGGCCCCAACCGCAGCTGATGTGCGCGCCGTCCTCGATGGCCTCGCGACGCTCTTCCTCGCTGGCAGGCATCTGGGCCTCACTCTCCAGGCAGAACATCTCAACGTGCTCGGAACCCAGACGGCAGGCGTTGCGGGCAACGTCGATGGCCACGTTGCCGCCGCCCACCACGATGGTGCGGCCGGGCAGCGCGTCAATCTTGCCGCTGTTGACCTCGCGCAAGAAGTCGACGGCCACGGTCACGTCCTCGGCATCCTCGCCCGGAATACCGGCCAGGCGGCCGCCCTGGCAGCCAATGGCCACATAGAAGGCCTTAAAGCCCTGCGCGCGCAGCTCGTCGAGCGTCACGTCGCGACCGACCTCCACGCCGTAGCGGAACTCGGCGCCCATCAGGCGGATGACCTCGACCTCGGCCTCGATGACATCCTTCTGCAGCTTAAAGCTGGGGATACCGTAGGTGAGCATGCCGCCCGGGCGCTCGTTCTTCTCGAACACGACGGGCTTGTAGCCCTTCTCGGCCAGGTAGAAAGCGCAGGACAGGCCAGCAGGGCCGGCACCGATGATGGCGATCTTCTGGTCGAAGCCGCCGGCGCGCGTCGGCGTCACAACAGGCGGGATATAGCGGGTCGCGGCGTCCAGGTCGCGCTGGGCGATAAACTTCTTGACCTCGTCGATAG
>CABSMB010000353.1 GCA_902478705.1 uncultured Collinsella sp.
TTAGTCTCGTGGGCTCGGAGATGTGTATAAGAGACAGTGCTCATACTCCTCGCGCGTCACGGCACGTGCCAACTCGCCGCCCTGCTCGCGCATGAGCGCATTGGGCGTGTACTGGTTCATGACCGAGATCGGCACGTCGCCCACCGCCTGCCACACCAGGTCCAGCACGCGACACGAATCGTCCGCATGCCCCGGCAGCACTAGGTGACGCACGATGATGCCGCGCTTCATGAGGCCATCATCGTCCACTAGCTCTCCCCCACGGCGCTCGATCTCGCGCGCCATCTGCGCCAGGCCCGACACGGCCACACGTGGGTAATCCTTAATATGAGAAAGCGACTGCGCAAGCTCGGCATCGGCATATTTAAAGTCGGTGAGCCACACGTCGACCAGATCGCCCAACGCCGCCACGGCACTCGCCCGCTCATAGCCGCTCGTGTTATAGACAATCGGAATGTCCAGCCCGCGCTTCCGCGCTGCAGCAATCGCGGCCGGCAGCAGGTGCGCATAGTGCGTCGCCGTCACCAGATTGATGTTGTTGGCGCCCTGGTCCTGCAGCTCCAGCATAATCTCGACCAGGCGCTCGGGCGAAATCTCCAGTCCGAAATTGCCCGTCGAGATCTCGTGGTTTTGGCAGTAGACGCACTTGAGCGAACAGCCGCTAAAGAAAATCGTGCCCGAGCCGGCCTCGCCCGAGATGGGCGGCTCCTCCCACATATGGAGCGCCGCGCGAGCGACCTTAAGCGTATCGTCTGCGCCGCACACGCCGCGCGCGCCCTCATCGCGCGCCGCGCCGCAACGACGCGGACACAAATGGCAGGCGGGCGAAAAAAAATCAGTCAACGACGTCGGCATAAAAACATGCTCCAAAACAACGATTCGGCAGCTCAAACGTAAAGGCCCGGACCTCACAGACGGCCCCAAGCCCAAGGCGCCGTAATCGTCCGACACGATTTTTGTAATGTCAAGACTGGAATCAACAAAGTGCCGCTTTATGATGTAGGTATTCCGCCCCCCGCGGAGCAACTGGGTGAACCGTCGCGTTTATTTAGGGAGCCCACACAGTCGCACCTAGTACAGGTATCCTTCGTTGTTAAGGACGCTGGAACAGTCGATGAGGGCACCCACCTGTTTTAGGTGGGTTCATTTTCGTAACGTGGGGGGTGGTTTTCTTTTGCCAATTTTGCCGAAAATCGCCGCTGCCATCTATTCGGATCCTCGAGCCGGCGCCCCAGCAAGCCATCAACAACATCTCAATATCTGGTAAGCGCGTGATTATCGAGCAGCGCAATTCCTCGCACCCCCTTTGGTCGAGTATCATGGTTCGGCTATACCCTTTGCGGCGTAGCACCCTTTGACCTTTTCCTTCGACGCTTGGCGGTTTTTCGATTCATGGCTTCATCCACGAGCTTCATACCGTACTTATGCGTGGCGGCCGCGGCTTTTATCACGACCTTCCTCACGGTGCCCCTGGTCAAGCGCTTGGCAATTAAGCTCGACGCTGTCGACTACCCCTCAAAGCGCCGTATCAACACCAAACCCATCCCGCGCATGGGCGGCACGGCAGTCTTCTTGGGCCTCGTCGTGGCCTGCATCGTGCAGATTCTGGGCCCCTGGTACCTGAG
>CABSMB010000354.1 GCA_902478705.1 uncultured Collinsella sp.
CTTTACGGTAATCGACATGTGGGAGGTCGTGCGATGATCTACCTGGATAACGCGGCGACGACCATGCATAAGCCGCAGACGGTGATCGATGCCGTGACGCAGGCGATGTGCTCGCTCGGCAATGCCGGACGTGGCGCGACGTCGGGCGCGCTCGACGCGGCGCGCACGATTCATGGCTGCCGCACTAAGCTTGCGCGCCTTTTAGGTTGCCCGAGGGCAGACCATATTTGTTTTACGCCCAACTCCACCGCGGCGCTCAACGCCGTCATCAATGGCGTGGTGCGTCCCGGCGACCGTGTGGTCACGACGGTGCTCGAGCATAACTCCGTGCTGCGTCCGCTCAATCGCCTGGCGGTAGAGCAGGGCGTGACCGTTGAGCATGCGGGCTGCGACGCGAACGGCGTGCTCGACTACGACGAACTCGAGCAGCTGGTCACGCCGGGCACGCGTGCCGTGGTGGTGACGCACGCCTCCAATGTGACCGGCAACGCGGTCGACATTGCATGCGTGGCCGCCATGGCCCATGCGGCCGGCGCGCTCGTGATCGTCGATGCCTCGCAGTCTGCCGGCACGGCACATATTGATATGCAGGCCATGGGGCTCGACGTGGTGTGTTTTACCGGCCACAAGGGGCTCATGGGCCCGCAGGGCACCGGCGGTCTGGCCGTGGCGGAGGGCGTCGACGTGGCTCCCTGGGCCATGGGCGGCACCGGTGTACACAGCTTCGATGAGCTGCAGCCACTGGAGTGGCCCACGCGCCTGGAGGCCGGTACGCTCAACGGCCATGGCATCGCGGGCCTTTCCGCTGGTCTCGACTTTATCGATGCCCAGGGTGGGGTCGAGGCGATTGCTGCCCACGAGCGTGCGCTCGCTGATCGTTTCCTTGCCGGCGTGCGCGAGATTCCGGGGATTAAGCTCTACGGTGCGTTTGACCAACCCGCGCGCTCGGCGATCGCGTCGCTCAACGTGGGCGATATCGACTCTGCCGAGATCTCGGACGCGCTCATGCAAGGGTGGGGGATTGCGACGCGCCCCGGCGCCCATTGCGCCCCGCTCATGCACCGTGCGCTGGGGACCGAGCGCCAGGGCGTCGTCCGCTTCTCATTTGGGTATTTCAACACTACCGAAGAAGTCGACACGGCTATCGATGCTCTGTGCGATTTAGCCTGCTAAAGCTGCTAGACCGTTTATACTTGCGGGACGGGTGTTTTTGCCCGTCCCGTTTTTGTTTCGACTCGAAAGGTGGTCCCATGGCTTCATCCGCCTCGCGCGGTCTGCGCTCCGACCATGTCGTCACCGTCGGCATCGCCCTGTTCTCGATGCTCTTTGGCGCCGGCAACCTCATTATCCCGCCACTGCTGGCGCTGCAGGCAGGTTCTGCCACGCCGGTCGCCATGCTCGGCTTTCTCATCGCCGCCATCGGCCTGCCCGTCATGGGCTTTATCGCCGTGGCGCTTGCCGGAACGGCGCGCGAGCTTGCCGGGCGCGTACATCCTAAGTTTGGCGAATTCTTCGTTGCGGCGGTCTACCTGGCCATCGGTCCGTGCCTGGCCATTCCACGCACGAGCTCTACGGCCTTCGAGATGCTGGTGCCGCTGCTGCCGGAGGGCGTCTCGCTCGGTAC
>CABSMB010000355.1 GCA_902478705.1 uncultured Collinsella sp.
GTGTAGACACGGCCCATGGCCTCGGATTCAAACCAAGCTAGGCGCTCCGTGCGTTTGAGTCCAGCCGGCGCGTCGGAAAGCGAGACGGCCTTGCCGGCACGAATCCAGCACTTTTTGGGGCGCATGAGCTTTTTGCCCGCAGGCGTGATATCGGACCAGCCGCAGATGGCGAGCGGGTTGACAGGCGCCTTGCCCATCTGGGCGATGAGCGCAAAGCCGCCGTGGACCTCGGGCTTGATCTCGCGCGAGCGGATGCGCGTGCCCTCGGGGAAGATCAGGACGTCCTCGCCGCGCTGCAGCGCATGCTGGGCGGCGCGCAGGCACTTCATGTCGGCGGTGCCGCGCTCGACGGGGATGCCGCCCACGCGGCTAAAGGCCCAGCGCACGATCTTGGTCTTCGCGAACTCCGACTTAAAGATGGGGCGGATGCGGCGGCCGCCAAAGAACAGCGCCGTCTCAACGGCCAAGAGTTCGGCCATCGAGGTGTGATTGCAGATGACTACGCTGCCGCGGCCCTCCTGGCGCTCAAACAGCAAATCGGCGTCCTCGACCTTCCAGCGCCACATGAGCTTGGAGAAGACCCAAAGTATTGCCATGACCACGACGACCGTGCCGCGGATGAGCGCCGGGAACTCGGCGTAAGGGGCGTTGTAATAATCCTCGGGCGTCTGCTTAAACAGGCGCATGGGCTACCTCCTTTGGTTGATGAGGTCCTCAATTATCGAGACGACCTCGTCGATGGTGTGGGCGGTGGAGTCGACGTGCACGGCGTCCTCGGCGGGCACGAGCGGTGCAACCTCGCGGCTGCTGTCGAGCTTGTCGCGCTGCTTGAGGGCGTCGAGGGTCTCGTCGACCTCGGCCTCGAGCTGATCGGCGGCCAGCGGCTGGGCGTCGTTTTGGTGGCGCTGCAGCACGCGGCGGCGGGCGCGCTCACGCGGGTCGGCGGTCAGGAAGACCTTGACCTGCGCGTTGGGGAATACGACGGTGCCGATGTCGCGACCCTCGGCCACGATATCGCGGTCCTCGGCGGCGCGGCGTTGATGAATGAGCATGGCAGCGCGTACGCCCGGGTAGGCCGAGACCTTGGAGACGTTGGCGTCCACCTGCGGGGTGCGGATGGCGGCAGAGGCGTCCGTGCCGTCGATAGTCAAGCGCGTGTCCTCGCCGGTGCCGTTGGTAAAGCGGATCTCGATCTGCTCGGCGAGGGCGTCGATGGCCGCCTCGTCGTCAAGGTCGATGCCGCGGTTGAGCGCGGCGAAGGTGACGGCGCGATACATGGCGCCCGTGTCGAGCTTGTTAAAGCCCAGCTGGCGGGCGATCTCCTTGGCGATAGTGGACTTGCCGGAACCGGCGGGGCCGTCGATGGCGACGATCATACAATGCTTCCTTTCGGTGGTAAACGTGCTGGCATGGTTCGCGAGTGCTGTGGCGCGGTGGGTTGCCTAGCCCGTGTAGCGCTCGCGGTAGGTGTTGCGCTTGGGTGCGGGGCCGTGGCTGCCGTGGTGGCGGGTGCGGCTCGCGGGGTTGTCCTGGGGCTTGCCGCCGCGCTTGGCGCTGGCCTGCTTGGGCGGGATGCCGCCGGCCTTGAGGATCTGCACCTCGCGGTCGGTGCTGTCTCTTAT
>CABSMB010000356.1 GCA_902478705.1 uncultured Collinsella sp.
GGCCAAAACCACCACAAAGGTGCCTGTCCCCTTTGTGGTGGTTTTTATGTTGATGGGTTAACAAATGGGATATCTGGGTAGGGGGACCGTCTCGTGCGGCTATGATGTTTACCCGTTAGCATCATGCAAGCGAAAGGCGGTCGTCTCTCATGCAGCAGAACGACGAGACACGTTTTGAGGACTTTGTCGGACTGATCAGTGGCCTCTACAAGGAGATCCAGCGCATCAAGACGTCCCAGGGCGCAAGGCTGGGCCTCAAGGGCTCCGATGTCATGTGCCTGTACTATCTGGAGCGCAGCAAGGACGGCCTGACCGGTGCCGACCTCGCCCGCATGGCCGGCGTGACCCGCGCTGCTGTTTCGCGTACGCTGGCTCACCTTGAGGAGGGTGGCTACGTCGAAGTCGACGACTCGGGTGATGCCGCCGTCAAGTACCGTGCCCCGGTTCGCCTGACCACGCTGGGCGGCGAGAGCATGAACGAGGCCGATCGCATCATTCGCGAAGTGCTCGATACCACCGGAAAGACCATGGGCGTGGAACAGCGCGAGCAGATGTATGCGTCGCTGCGTACGATCCTCAACACCCTGCGCGAGATGTAGAGCCGCGCTGGCTTTAGCTTCCAACCAACAACTGCAGAGTTCCGTTTGAGCGCGCATGCCGTGCCGGGACATTGCTGCCAAAATTCCCTGCGCGGAGGCCCGCGCAAGAAAGGATCAACTATGTCCGTCCGCATTATTACCGATTCCGCAAGCGATATGTCGCCGGCAGAGCACCCGGCGCTTTCCGTTCTGCCGCTGTCCGTCACCTTTGGCACCGACGTGTATATGGATGGCGTCGATATCGACCATCAGCGCTTTTACGAGATGCTCGTGGAGCGCGACGAGCTGCCTAAGACCGGCCAGGTCAACCCGTATGCCTTTTCGCAGGCAATTGCCGAGGCGCGTGAGGCCGGCGATGAGGCCGTGATTATTACCGTGGGCGCCAAGCTTTCGGGCACCAATCAGAGTGCCCGCACCGCGCTTGCCGAGGCGCCGGGCGGCGACGTGTTCGTCGTGGACAGCAACAACGTGACGCTGGGCGAGCGCGTGTTGGTCGAGTATGCGCTGCGCCTGGTTGACGAGGGCAAGAGTGCCGCGCAGATTGCGGCTGCCGTCGAGGCTGTCCGTGACCGCGTTGTGGTCATTGGCCTGCTCGAGACGCTGGAGTACCTGGTGCGTGGCGGTCGCCTGTCTGCAGCGGCGGGCGCTGTGGGTACGCTCCTCAACGTTAAGCCGGTCGTGGCCGCCGAAGACGGACTCATCGTGCAGCTGGGCAAGGCACGCGGTTCCAAGAACGGTCGCAACCTGCTCAACCAGAAGGTCGAGAAGGCGGGCGGCGTCGACTTTTCTATGCCGCTGGCGCTCGGCTATACCGGCCTTTCGGACGCGGTGCTCAAGAAGTATATCGAGGACAGCGCGGCGCTCTGGGCTGGTCACACCGAGGGCGAGCTTCCTGTCCACACCATCGGCGCCACCATCGGCACCCACGTTGGCCCCGGCGCCGTAGCCGTAGCCTTCTTCCAACCCGCCAACTAGTTCGCTCACCAAAACCACCACAAAGGGGACAGGCACCTTTGTGGTGG
>CABSMB010000357.1 GCA_902478705.1 uncultured Collinsella sp.
GGTTAATGAAGATGCAGGTCGTTTTAGATTTGGCGAGCGAGCCTGCGAGCTTACGGAGCGCCTGGCTCATCAGACGGGCTTGAAGGCCGACCGTAGTGTCGCCGATCTCGCCCTCGATCTCGGCACGCGGAGTCAAAGCGGCGACAGAGTCGACGACAATGGCGTCGATGGCGCCAGAGCGCACGAGCATGTCGACGATCTCGAGCGCCTGCTCGCCCGTATCGGGCTGGGAAATGAGGACCTCATCGATGTCAACGCCGATACGCGCGGCATACGTGGGATCGAGCGCGTGCTCGGCATCAATAAATGCCACGACGCCGCCCATAGCCTGGGCCTCTGCCAAAATCTCGAGCGAAAGCGTCGTCTTACCGGAGGACTCGAGGCCGTAAATCTCGACGATACGGCCGCGCGGCACGCCGCCGATGCCCAGCGCGGCATCGAGGGCCAGGGCGCCCGTGGGAATGGCCTCGACCTCGAGCTCGGGACCACCGTCGCCGTACCTCATGATGGAACCCTGGCCGAATTTCTTCTCGATCTCGGCCTTGGTGGTGGCGATCATCTCATCGCGCTCTTTACCCGTCGTGCGAGCATGAACGGTACGTACGGGACCTGAATTCTTGGCCATGAATAGCCCTCCTCTTAACAATCTGCATCGATAATAAACGAACGGCTGTTCGTGGTCAACCGTTCAGATAAATCATATGCAGCCAACCTTTCCAAAACCCAACCAAAAGCCATCCAAACACTGACCAAAAACTTGACCGCAGGCGAGCCAAGCAAGGCATGACGAGCAAGATTACGCCAGCTACCTGCACAAAGAGCAGATTCGCCAGAGGTCCCTATCTCCACAATTAAGGGGCCCGGAGGCCCCTTAAAACACGTCTATTCCATAGAATTGAGCACGCAGACAATGCGACCCAGTGCCTCCGCGACCGCATGGGCACGAACACACGAACGATCGCCCTCATAGTGACAACGAATGGAGTCCACGACCGGCACTCCCCCATCGGCCGAGCGATACGCCCAGCCAATATAAAAGGTTCCAGCCGGATCGTTCTCGGTGCCTCCACCAGGGCCGGCATAGCCCGTCGCGCTCACGGCAATATCGCTCTGGTACAGCTCCAGCGAACCGGCAGCCATCTCGCGCGCCGTCTGATACGACACCGCGGTATAGCTGTCGAGTGTCTCTTGCTCAACGCCGAGCACGCGATGCTTAATCTCGTCGCAGTACGTCACCGCACCGCCGCGCAGCACCGCCGAGGCACCGGGAATATCGGCGATCGTCGAGGCGATCATGCCCGCTGTCAGAGATTCAGCCGTCGAAACCGTCACACCACGAACGCTTGCACGCTCGACAATATCGCGTGCGAGCTCTTCGTTATGCGCGGCAATCTGCTCAAATGATTCCGTCATGCCTACCAGGACCTAGACCGAAAAGACGATCTTGCGGCAGTTCCAGAAGTACTGAGCGCCCGAGATAACGGTCAGGATAACGGCCACGGCGTACAGGAAGCGTGAGACGCCATAGATACCGAGCGTCAGCGCCACCGGGGCCAGGTTAAGGCCAGACAACGCAAAGACGCACAGATAGCCGCAGATGGAAACCATCGTAGTC
>CABSMB010000358.1 GCA_902478705.1 uncultured Collinsella sp.
CATCTGCACCGGCACCCTCCGGCTCCGCATCGCCGCGGACAAGCCTGCCCTCGGCATCCAGCGAAGCGTTGGCCTCAAACGCCTGCTCGCCAAAGGTAAAGTTCGCGAGCGAAATGAGCTCGTAGTCGCCCGGCTGGGAGTTGTCGAACACCAGGCGGTCGGCATCGAGCTGTGGCATGTCCAGGCCGTTCGTCGGCAGAATACGACGCAGCACGTCATAGGTCAGATCGGTCTCGACGTCGAAGGTCGGCGCCGTCACCTTGCCACGGCTCACGCCGGCATCCATCGCCAAGATCACCAGCTCGCGGGCACGCGTCATGGCAACGTAGAGCAAGCGGGCCCGCTCCTCGAGCGAGAGCTGCAGGTCATCGTTGCGCAGG
Source organism: uncultured Collinsella sp. (assembly GCA_902478705.1). Classification (GTDB taxonomy): domain Bacteria; phylum Actinomycetota; class Coriobacteriia; order Coriobacteriales; family Coriobacteriaceae; genus Collinsella. Next base: position 381 of record CABSMB010000358.1, read on the forward strand.
CGAGCAAATGCCTCGGCGGGAGAACCCGTCGCACAGACGTCCTCCATGAGCTCCGGCGGCAGCCACAGCGACGTGCCCTTGCCCTTAAACGCATGCTCAAACTGCTTTTTGACGTCGTCGCCCTTCACAAAGGTTCCGTCGGCAAGCTTAACGCCGTTGAAGCGTGCCGGCAGCGCCACGACCTGCGCTCCGCCCTCGACACGCCCCATCTGAGCAGCACCCGAGGACTTGCGCACGCCAAAGCACTCGGCAACCGCCACGACCGGATACTCCAGGCCCTTGGATGCATGCACGGTCATGATGCGTACCGCGCCGTCGCCCTCCTCATTGAGCGCGCCCGGGGCCTCCTTGCCCGCCAGGAAGCGATCGAAGGCAAGCGCAATGGAGCGCGGCGAGTTGCCGAACTCGGCCTCAGCCTCAGCCACGGCATCGAGCGCCTTGAGCACGTTGGCGGCAATGGCCTTGCCCTCGGGACCACGCTGCGCCAGACGCACGAACCAGCCGGAGGCGTTGACCACGTCACGCGCGATGGCGGCGAACGAATCGCGACCCACACGACGAAGCGCATAGCGCAACACCTCGCGGGCGCGCGTCACGAGCGGCAGGCCCTGCAGGCCCGGCACGTCGAAATCACTCATGATGCCTGCATCGATGTTGCGGCGCGAGGTCTCCCCCGTCTGCTCGTCGAGCTTGGTCGCAAGCGCCAAAAACTCCTGGGCGCCGAGTGCAAACATCGGCGATGCCAGCAGCGGCATAAGGCCCTGCGCCGTATCGGCCGGGTTGGCGAGCGCGCAGACCAGGGCGCGCACCGTCTGCACCTCGGCAGCCTGCGCAAAGACCGAGCCGCCCGCGATGACGCAGTCGAGCCCCTGGTCGCGGAAGGCCTGTGCGTAGACGTCTGCGTTGGTCATGCGGCCCAGCAGCAGAACCATGCCGCCCTGGGGCTGGCCGGCATCGGCAAGCGCGCGGAATCGCTCGGCGATCGCACGGGCCTTGGCCTGTGTGCGCTCCTGCGTACTGCCGCCGGCAACAAAGAGGGCCTGGCGACGCGAGGCGTCTGCCACCAGCGTGTCCTTGCGGCCGTCGCTCGCCTCAAGGTCCAAAAAGCCCTGCATCAGGCCGCCGTCATCGCCGTCGAAGACGCGTGCCACGTAACGCAGTACCTCGTCGTGGCTGCGGAAGTTGCGCACGAGCTTGACGAGCTCGCCGGCGGGGGCGTCGGCAGCAGCGCC
>CABSMB010000359.1 GCA_902478705.1 uncultured Collinsella sp.
GCAACCATCATCTCGCTGTTCTTTCCGCAGCAGTTTTATGGCTTTGGCTTTTTGCTGGGCGCGGCGGTGTTTTTTGTTGTGGCGCTGATGCGGCTCGATACCTATACCGCCAACTTACCGTATCGTATCCTGAGTCAGCAGCCCATTGTGGCAATCGACAAGACGGGTCGCTTTACGGAGCTGGGCCGCTTGCTCGACCGTGCCGAACAACGCTACGAGGAGCTGCGTCTAGAGGGCGAGCCGCGTGGCGCGTTTGAGCGCACGGTGGTTCGTGTGTATCGCAACCGTTGGGGAGGTCTTGATGACCGATAGGATGATATCGCGCCGCCGCCTGATCGAGGCGGCTGCCGGCACGTTGCTGCTTTCGGGCTGCTCTTCGCAGGACGAATCCTCGACCAAAAAGACCAAGAAGCAAGGCAAGATTAAAAAGGCCGACGCATCCAGCGAGACCAAGCATCTGCGCGACAAGGACGAGCTGTACGAGGTCTATGACGATTCGGGCATTGTGTGCATGTACCTGACGGTTTCGCGCGGCAACAGCTCTGAGAACACGGACCATAGCTGGGCCGAGATCAATACCTACTCGGTCTACGACTATGCCGACATGGGCGTGACGCGCTATCAGGTTATGGGCCTGCTACAGCCAGGTGACGATAAAGGCCCGGTGGCTGGCGAGGTGGGCTATGGCGAAGAGGCGCCCAATGCCACGGTGCAGGTTCGCGGCCAGACGTCGAGTACCTACACTCAAAAGAACTACAAGGTGGAGCTCAAAAAAGGCAAGGGCACATGGCGTCAGCAGCGCGCGATTGCGCTGAATAAGCACATGGGCGAGGGCATGCGCTTTCGCAACAAGATGGCTTACGATCTGATCCGTGGCATTCCCCAGATGATGGGCCTGCGCTCGCAGTTTGTACACTTGTGGGTGTGCGACAAGACCGAAAAAGCCAACGATACCTTTGAGGATTACGGCCTGTTTACGCAGGTCGAGCAGCTCAACAAGACGGCGCTCAAGGCACATGGCTTGGACAAGAACGGGCACCTGTATAAGGTGAACAGCTTCGATTTCCATCGCTTCGAGGACACTATCAAGCTCACCGACGACCCCGACTATAACCAGACGGCGTTTGAAGGCATGCTCGAGATTAAGGGCGACTCGGACCATACCAAGCTCATCGAGATGCTCGACGCTCTCAACGACGATTCGCAAAAGATCGACGACGTGCTCGCGATCTACTTTGATACCGAGAACCTGGTCTATTGGATGGCGTTTCAGATCTTGACGGGCAATTGCGATACGCAGAACCGTAACTGCTATCTGTACAGCCCGCTCAACTCCAAGGTCTGGTACATCCTGGATTGGGATAACGATGGCATGCTGCGCAAGCTCGAGTTGAGCCTGACGGGGTTCTCGGATTATGCGAGCTGGGAGCGCGGCGTGAGCAACTACTGGGGCAACGTGCTGTTTAACCGCGCGTTGCGCAGTAAGTCGTTCCGCAGCGAACTCGATAGCGCCGTCAAGGACCTGCGCTCGTATTTGACCGAAGAGCGCCTGAGCAAGATGGTCGAGCATTATCGCGAGGTCACGGAGCCGCTCGTCTTTGCTG
>CABSMB010000360.1 GCA_902478705.1 uncultured Collinsella sp.
AGGCCTGACAACGCAAAGACGCACAGATAGCCGCAGATGGAAACCATCGTAGTCGCCGTCTTGTACTTGCCGAGCTTATCGGCCGCAACGACCACACCGGCCGCGCTCGCGACCATGCGCAGGGCGCTCACCAGCAACTCGCGGAACAGGATGATGAACACCGACCACACAGTTACGGTACCAAAATCCAAGAACAGCAGCAGGGCCGAGAACACGAGCAACTTATCGGCGATGGGATCCAAGAACTTACCGAAGTCGGTGATCTCGTTGCGCGAACGTGCCAAGTAGCCATCAACCTTGTCTGTGCACGACAGGATGACGTACAGAATAAAGGCGGCGGCGGCGAGCGGGCCGTCGAAGGTGCTCAAATCCGTACCGGTAACGCCCACGTGAGACAGCGCCGACACGATCATGAACACCGGAATAAAGACGATGCGCACGCACGTCACGATGTTGGCGGGCGTCCAAACACTCGTCAGTTCCTTATTGCTCTCGTTAGCCACGACGCTCTCCTACTCCACAACATGACCGATAAGCTCGTAGCAGAAGCTATCGGTAAACTCGACCGTCAGAATATCGCCCACAGATGCCTCGCTGGCATCCAGATGCACCGCACCATCGGAATCGGGCGCCTGGAACCAGGCATGTCCGATGAGCTCGGCACCGTCCTCGGTCTCCTCGATACCGTCAACGATCACCTGGGCGCGCTCGCCCACGTGCGCGGCTGTCGCGGCAAAGCCGAGCGACTCGGCCAGATCCATGGCCTCCTGGGCGCGCTCGAGCTTAACCTCTTCGTCAACCTGGCCTTCCATCTTGGCGGCCAGGCTACCCTCCTCCTGCGAGTAGGCAAAGACGCTCGTGTAGTCAAAGCCCACGGCATCCATAAAGTCAATGAGATCGCGGAACTCGTCGTCGGTCTCGGTCGGGAAGCCGACCATGGCCGTGGAGCGGATCACGATACCGGGGATGCGCTCGCGCAGGTCGCGGAACAGGTCCTCGAGTTCCTGGCGCGAACCGGAGCGGCGCATGGCCTTGAGGATGCGCGCGTCGCAGTGCTGCACGGGGATATCGATATAGGGCAGCACCTCGGGCGTATCGCGAATGGTCTCGATAAGCTCGTCAGTCATGCCCTCGGGCTGCAGGTAGAGTACGCGGACCCAGACGTTATGAGGACGCACCGCCTCAGCAACGGCCTGCAGCAGCTGCGCCAGATTGCGCGGCGCGCCCTCGGCGAGGTCCTCGTCGGCAAAGTCGGTACCCCAGATGCCCGTGTCCTGACCGATCAGAACAATCTCGCGCACGCCACCGGCGACCAGGTCGCGCACCTCGGAGATAATGCTCTCGGCATTGCGCGAGTGATAACGACCGCGGATATACGGGATCATGCAGAAGCTGCAGAAGCGGTTGCAGCCATCGGAGATCTTGACGTAGGCGACAGCGCCCTCGACGGTGCGCTTGACCTGCGGAATATAGGCGGCAATCTCGCGCTCGACACCCAGCACGTCATCGATGACCGCCACGATGCCGTCTTCCTCGTCGGCCTTCACAAAGGCCGCAACCTCGGGCAGCTCGTCGGGCAGGTCGTCGC
>CABSMB010000361.1 GCA_902478705.1 uncultured Collinsella sp.
TGATTGTCCCGGGCACCTTCGATCCCATCACGTTTGGCCATATCGACGTCATCCGCCGCGCCCGCCGCATCTTTCCCAGCGTGATCGTGGCCGTTGCCGAGTCGCAGGGCAAAAACGGCGTCGGCACCACGTTTATGCTCGACGAGCGCGTGGCGCTGGCCCGTGAGGCGCTCGGTGATATTGACGGCGTCGAGGTGCTGCCCTTCACCGGGCTCTTGGTCGATTTTGCCCGCGAACAGGGAGCAGGAGCCGTGGTCAAGGGCCTGCGTGCCATGACCGACTTTGAGTACGAGCTGCAGCAGGCAGACCTCAACTACCGCCTGGATAGCGAGCTGGAGTCCATCTTTGTCATGAGTGCGCCGCAGTACGGTTATATCTCGAGCTCGGTGGTTCGCCAGATTGCCTCGCTCGGTAGCGACGTCTCTAATTTTGTTCCGCCCAATGTGGTCAAGGCGCTCAAACATCGCTTTTCGTGACATTTTTTAATGCCTGGTGGCATGTGGTAAACTAACACGATGATATGTTACCTATGAAAGGAGACCGGATGCCGGGCGAGAATTTTCCTGGCGACAGGATCGTGAGTCTTGTCGACGAGCTCGAGGGGCTCATCGAAGAGGCTAAGACGCCGTTCGGCAAGAACGCCCAGATGAAGGTTATCGACGCCGACGTCTTCTTTAACATCCTCGACGAGATCCGCATGAGCTATCCCGAGGAATGGCAGAAGTCCCGCCGTATCCTCAAGGAGCGCGAGGAGCTTATGGCTTCCGCCGCCGCTCAGGCCGATTCCATCATCGCCGATGCTCAGCAGCAGGCCCTCACCATTGCCGGTGAGCAGGAGATCGTCCGCTTAGCGCAGCAGCAGGCCGACGATATCCGCGACCGTGCCCAGCAGTATGAACGCGAGACGCGCTATGCCGCCGAGGATTACGCCGAGCAGGTCTTTACGCACCTCGAGGAGAACCTTAAGAGCCTGACCGGCACCGTCACCCGTTGCCGTCAGCAGCTCAACGAGGGTGCCGCCCAGCAGAACGGTCAGTGGTAATGGCTGAGTTCCCGAGCGTTACCGTCGATCTTTCCGAGCAGCTCGAGTTTCCCGGAGACTCGTATCCGCTGACCGGCAAGGTCGATGTCGCCACCTATACGGTGGGCGAGAAGGAGTACCAGCTGCAGGACGGCATTGACTACGACGTGGTCTTTACCAATGCCGGCACCGGTGTTCTGCTTACGGGTATGGTCCGCGCTCACGCAACCGGTGAGTGCGACCGCTGCCTGGAGCCCGCTTCGTTTGATATTGCCGGTGAGATTGAGGAATTCTATCTCTTTAACGAGCCCGAGGATCCCGAGGCCTACGAAGATGGCTATGAGTTGCTGGGAGAGGACCGCATCGTCGATCTGGGTGAGCCCATCAACGACGCGGTCGTCATGGACACGCCGTTCGTTGTCCTGTGCAAGCCCGATTGTCGCGGCCTATGCCCCACTTGCGGCATCAATCTCAACGTCGAGCAATGCGATTGTGCCGCTCGCGCAGAGGCCGAATGGGCCGCTGCCACGGAAAATCCATTTGCAGCATTGAAGAATCTCA
>CABSMB010000362.1 GCA_902478705.1 uncultured Collinsella sp.
CCCGCCGCGCCCTGCATCTCGGAGACGGCCGCCATCTGCACGGAGCGCTTGCCGGTCGTGGTGCCGCCGCCCACGCCTACGAAGACCGGACACTCGGCGACGGTCAGCAGCGCTTGCGTAATGGCGGGCTGCGGTGTGAAGGGGTAAACCGCAAACACGGCATCGGCATTGGAGTTGCGGATGACGGCCACGTCGGTGGTGTAGATGAGCGACTTGATGCGGCGACCGAAGAGCGTAAAGCCGCTGGCCTCCTCGATCTCATCGGGCATGCGAAGGGCCGCCTTGCGCAGGCGACCGTCGATGGGCAGCGGCTCCATGGGGAGCAGTCCGTTGGGGGTAACGGCGACCTGCGGCTCGGTGAACTCGTCGGCAAGCTCGACCTCGGAGAAGTCGACCGAGGCGACGATGTCCTCGTGGACCTCGGCGGGAACATCGATGGGGGCTTGGTCGTTTGCCGCGGCGGGCGTGTCGAAGGGGCTAGTGCCGACAAAGGCGTCGACACGCTCGTTTAGATCGTTGAGGCTATCCATGGAGGCTCGATTCTACGTGATGGTTGCCGGCGCAATGCAGCCGGAGTTGCGAATGCTAAATCGTTTGACGAGTTGATTTTTCCCCGCCGCGCCGTCCGTTAGACTCAAAGGCCGTCGAACGTGAAGGAGCTGTGGTGGCGGGCGTCGAGGTGCTATCTTGAATGTCCCGTTTAAAAGAGAGGTGACGCGGTATGGAATTGACAGCAATGTTGGGCTCGATTGGCCTGTGTGTGGGCGCAATCGTTGCCGCCGCGGTCATCTACTTTGTGGTCACGGCCATTAAGGGCAAAAGAGCCGAACGCAAGGAGCGCGAGGCGCTTAAGCAACACCGTGACCAGCAGGACAAGCGCGCACGGAAATAGCTTGTTGAATTTTTGGTCCGTGCGCTAGCTGCGTTTTCGGATCAGGGCGATGTAGAAGCCCTCAAAGTCGCGGCTGGGCGGAATGGTGAGCGTGCCGGGCAGGCCGTTGGCGATGGCCGAGACCTGGCCCGCGGCGATGGCCTCGGTGAGGGCGTTGCGCTCGACGCGTGGCTCCTCGCCGGCTTCCTGAGCACGGCGTGCCTCGCTTTCGCTCGGCATGCCGTCGAGGGGGATGAGCTCGCAGTCCATGTGCTTGTCGAGGGCCTCTTGCAGGGCGTCCTCGTTTTCCTGCGGCAAGATCGAACAAGTCGAATAGACGAGCGTGCCGCCCGGTTTGAGGGCACCCATGGCGCGGTCCAGAAGCGCGCGCTGCGAGCGGGCACACTTGCTGAGCAGCTGCTCGGTGAGGCCGCGCAGGCTCTTCTCGTTGCCGCTAATGACGGTGCCCGTGCCGGTGCAGGGGGCGTCGAGCAGGATGCGGTCAAAGCGGAAGAACTCGTCGAGCTCTCGTGCGTCGATGCGCATGACGGGCACGTTTTTGGCGCCCTGGCGGTGGAGGTTGGACTCGAGCTTCTCGGCGCGGGGGATGCTCATCTCGCAGGCGGTAAGATGCGCCTGACCCTGGGTGAGGGCGGCGATCTGCGTCGTCTTGCCGCCGGGGGCTGCGCACATGTCCAGGATATCCT
>CABSMB010000363.1 GCA_902478705.1 uncultured Collinsella sp.
CCGTCATGGCATAACGGTCCTCGGCAGGCGTCACCGGTTTGTCGAGCTTAAAGGCGGGAGAGCCGGCCGGCATAAAGAGCACGGCGTCCAAGTCGAGCGACTCGCGCGCCTGCTCGGCGGTAACCAAGTGCCCGTAATGTATCGGGTCGAAGGTGCCACCCATAATGCCAAGCCGAAACTCCTGCCCATCCTTGATAGGCAGCTCAGGCAATCCGATTCCACCGCGCAGCGACATGACTTACTCGCCCTCCGGGGTCTCGACATCGTCCGCGACTTCTGCCGCATCGACAATCTCAACGCCATCGTCCGCAGCATCGGCTACGTCAATAACCTCAACGCCCGCTTCCTCAAGCTCCTCCTCGTACTCCGAGAAGTCCTCGGCGCCCTCAAAGTCAAAGGCGCGCTGGCAAATGCGGACCTCGTCGCCCGCACGGCAGCCGGCCTTCTCGAGCGCGTCGTCAACACCCATGCGCGCAAACTTATGCTGCAGGTAAATGACGGCTTCCTCGTTTTCCCAGTCGGTCTGGATAACCATGCGCTCGATGGCGCGACCGACCACGCGGAAGGCATGGGGCTCTTCTTGAACAATGCGGAAACGCTTCTCACGCTGCAGGCGGCGGCGCTCCCACTCATCGTCGCGCAGATCGACCGGCTCATCGGAGACAGCCAACTCGGCGCGTAGCTTAGCTACCTGCTCGCCCACGGCAAGCATCAGCGTGTTGAGGCCGGCGCCCGTCACAGCAGACACGGCAAAGAACATATGTCCATCGTCGAGCGCGGCGCGTTTGAGGTCGGCAATCTTGTCAGCCGTGCCCGGCGCATCGCACTTGTTGGCGACAACGATCTGCGGACGCTCCGAAAGCTCGGCGCCATATTGCTCGAGCTCGCGGTTGATGATGCGATAGTCCTCGACCGGATCGCGATCCTCAAAACCGCCCGTCATATCGACGACATGCATGATGAGTACCGTGCGCTCGATGTGGCGCAGGAACTGATGGCCCAAGCCCTTGCCCTCGCTCGCACCCTCAATGAGGCCGGGAACGTCGGCAACGACATAGGAGTACTCGCCGGCACGCACCATACCCAGGTTGGGCACGAGCGTGGTAAACGGATAGTCGGCGATCTTGGGTCGGGCGGCACTCATGCGCGCGATAAGCGAGGATTTGCCCACCGAGGGGAAACCCACGAGCGCAGCATCGGCCATGAGCTTCATCTCGAGCTCAATCCAGTGCTCCTCGGCCGGCTCGCCCAGCTGGGCGAAGGCGGGCGCGCGGCGCACCGACGTCACAAAGTGCGTATTGCCCAGGCCACCGGCGCCACCAGGGGCCACGACGACGCGCTCGCCATCATGCACCAAGTCGGCAATCTCGAACATCGGGGTCTGCGTCTCGGGGTCGAGCTCACGTACCACGGTACCCATGGGAACCTTAAGGATCAGGTCCTCGCCGCTCTTGCCGTTGCGGCGGGCGCCCTGACCGTGCGTTCCGCGCTCGGCACGAAAGTGATGCTTAAAGCGGTAATCGATCAGCGAAGACAGCTGAGCGTCGGCCTGGATGACGACATTG
>CABSMB010000364.1 GCA_902478705.1 uncultured Collinsella sp.
GTCCACTCGCGCCAGGCGAGGATAATCTTCTCAGCAGCGTCGAGCAGCTGAGCGCGGTCATGCGAGCGCAGACGCAGCACCGAGAGCGGCCATTGCAGCACAGTGCCGGTGACCTGGTCAAATCCGGGCACGCTAAACTGCGAGACCTCGGCGGCATGCATCATGGGGAACTCGTGCGCACCGCCCTGGAAGTGGTCGTGCGAAAGAATCGAGCCGCCCACGATGGGCAGGTCGGCGTTGGAGCCAATAAAGTAGTGCGGGAACAGGTCGACAAAGTCGAGCAGACAGGTCAGACCCTTGCGGTCCACGTGCATCGGGCGATGTTCGGAGCTCATGGCAATGCAGTGCTCGTTAAAGTACGCGTACGGGCTGTACTGGAAACCCCAGCGCTCGCCGTCGAGCTGGATGGGGATAACGCGCAGATTCTGGCGGGCGGGGTGAGTGCCGCCGTCGGCTGCGGCGGAGCGTCCGGGATAGCCCTCGTTTTCGATGCAGAGCTGGCAGGCGGGATACTTCTCGCCCGTGTTCTTGGCTACACCTGCCGCGGCGATATCGCGCGGGTCCTTCTCAGGCTTGGACAGGTTGATAGTGATCTCAAGATCGCCCCAGTTGGTGGGGGTGCTCCATTTGATATTACGCGCGATGGCGGCGCGGCGCACGTAACCGGCGTCACAGCACAGACCATAGAACCAGTCGGTCGCGGCGCGGGGCTCGTTGACGCCCATGCGGCCGTTGAACTCCTCGTTTACAACCGAAGGCCTCGGCATGAGAGCGCCCATGATGCGCATGGCGATGCGGTCGCGGCCCGATGCCGTGTCCTCGGCGGCACCGTTGGCAACGGCGGCCTCGGAAAGCGCGGCAAGCGTGCCCTCCAGGTCAAAATCGGGGAGCGTATCAGGGTGCAAGAGCGAGAGCTTCTCGTTCTGCAGCGCCCAGGTCATGTCGAGCGCGGGACCCGTAGTGCCGATGCACTCCAGAATGGTGTTGTAGGCCCAGATGCGGTCGTCCTGTCCGATCATCGATCGGTGGATGGCATATTCGATAAGGCCCTGCGCAGCCTCGCGCACGTCGGTCATTACAGCCATGCCGCGTAAGCCCCCTTGTCAGTAATTGCGTAGTGGCGGGCAGAGCCTTCGCCCAGCCAGCTGTTCATCTTGGTGATAAAGGTGTCGACGAGCTCGAGCGGCACGAAGGCCTGGATGGTGCCACCAAAGCCGCCACCGTGGATACGGACGGCGCCGCGGCCGTCGAGCACGTGCTCGGCCAGCGCTAGGGCATACATGGAAGGCTGCTCGGAACCCAGCTTGGCAACGACATTCTGCAGGTACATGGCAGAGCTGGCGCCGGACTCGCGCGTCAGGACCAGGAACTGGTCGATGTCGCCGGCGTTCAGAGCTGCCCAGCGCTTGTCGACCAGGCCGTTCTCGTACCAGTAGTGAACGGCGCGCAGGCAGGCACGGTCACCCAGCTTGGCGCGCAGCTCGGGGAGCTTGGCGTCAAAGTCGGCAACGTCGACCTCGCATAGGCGCGCCT
>CABSMB010000365.1 GCA_902478705.1 uncultured Collinsella sp.
CGCTTTGGGCTCCTGCCACAGGCCTCTGCAGCACATGTCAACATCGTGGCTGGGACGCCCCATCAGGGCATCACGCACCCAACCGCCTACGTACCAAGCCTCAAGACCGGCTGCCTCGAGCGCGCGCAGGACACGGATGGAGGCATCGGTCGGCTGCGTACCGTTGAGCGAAACATTGCACATGCCTATGGCCTCCTGCACTTGCGAGCATAAATCGATGGTTCTCAAGAAGTCTAACAAGAAACGAGAAAGAGCGCACACGCAATCGCGTCGTCGATTCGATAAAACGAGTCGGCAGACGCCATATACGTTCAGCGCGCAAAAAAACACCCGCCTCGGAGATCCAAAGCGGGTGTTCGGCAACGATTTTTCGATACGGCTAGCAGACCTGACGAACTTCGATGTGCTTCTTGTATTCGTCCACCTTGGCAAAATCGCCCAAGCCCGGGCACTCGACCACGTTGGCGCCGGTGGCCATCGAGAGGCGCAGGGCGTCCTCGACGCGCTCGGGGGCGTCGTGCCACACGGACAGGAAGGCGGCGAGCGAGGAATCGCCGGCGCAGACCGTCGACAACAGCTTGACCTCAAAGGTACGGTTGGCAAACCAGATGTGCTCGCCGTTGGAGAAGTACGCGCCGTCGCCACCGAGGGTCAGCAGCACATTCTTAGCGCCCTTGGCGTGCAGCTCGGCCATAGCAGCCTTGACGGACTCGTCGTCGCCACCGCTCACCTTAATGCCAAAGATATCGAGCAGCTCGTCGTCGTTGGGCTTAATGAGCAACGGCTCCATAGCAATGAGGTCGGCCAGCTGATGGCTCGAGATATCGAGCACGAACTCGGCGCCCTTGGCCTTCACGCGACGCAGGACCTCGGCCAGGAAGCCCTCGGAGGTATTGGGGGGCAGCGAGCCGCTGATGACCAGGCAGGTCATGTCGTCGAGCGAGTCGATGAGCTCAAACATCTCCTGCTCGTTGGCCTCGTTGATGGCAGCACCGGCGTTGACCATGTTGTACTCGGTGTCGGGACCGGCGTTGAGGAACACGTTGACACGCGTGATGCCGTCAGTCCACACGGGCTTGACGGGCACGCCAAGGGCCTCGGCGCCCTTGACGATGAACTCGCCCGAGAAGCCGGCGAAGAAGCCCAGGATCGTGGTGTCGACGCCGTAGTGGTCGAGCGTAAACGAGACGTTGAGGCCCTTGCCGTTGGGGGTGTAGACCGCGTTACGGGTACGCGTGACGGTGTTGGCGGAAAGGCCGTCGCAGGCGATGTTGTAGTCGATAGCGGGATTTGCAGTGAGCGTGTAAATCATGAATGTTCCTTTCACGAAGCAACGTGTTAATGAAAGTATATTCCACGCATCCGTAAAAGGCTATAGCAACTCGTCGAACGGTGTGTAACGCGTGAAGGACGGCGCCGGCCTGTCTCTCCCCCGCCACAAAAAACGGCGCCCCGGCCAAACCGGGGCGCCGCAGCGAGCGAATATGTCGCGTTTCGATTACTGACGATCGAGCTTACGGAC
>CABSMB010000366.1 GCA_902478705.1 uncultured Collinsella sp.
GTATCGGCATCATGAATATGATGCTCACCAATGTGACCGAGCGTATCCGCGAAATCGGGATTCGTCGAGCCTTGGGTGCCAGCCGTCGCGATATCACCGCACAGTTTTTGGCCGAGTCCTCGGCGCTGTGCGTCACCGGTGGCCTGCTGGGTGTTTTGATTGGCTACCTGCTTGCCTGGGGTCTAGCGATGTTCGCCGCGAGCTCTGGCGTGCTTGGCGAGCTCGGTGCCAGCGGTACCATTACGCCGAGCTTTTCGATCGCCACGGTGCTACTGGCCTTTGCGGTCTCCGTCGGCATCGGCGTCATCTTTGGCTTCTACCCCGCCCGCCGGGCAGCAAAACTCGACCCCGTGGAGTGCCTGCGTTACCAGTAATGCAATCCCCCTGAGTTGCGGTGAAATAGGGACTGAATAGGCCTTCTATCGGCCTAAACAGTCCCTATTTCACCGCAACTCAGGGGGGTAAGGCGCTAGCGCTACTCGAAACGAGATTCCAGACTCGATAGTCCGTTCAAGGTCAGATCGTTAGCGACCTCCGAGATGCGCTCGATGGGCACCGAGCCGTCGGAGAGCGCCCACGTGCGGTAAATGCCGATAATGCCCGAAAGTAAAAACGCCAGATAATAGTCGAACATCTCGTCCTTGAGGCCGTGGGGCAGCAAGTCGCGCTCGGCAATCTCATGCTCGAGCGGCACGCGTAAACGCGTCATAAAATCGTCGAGCGGGATGTTCTCAATCAACTGACGATTGAGCACGAGGTTATTGCAAAGTGCCTCGTTGATGGTTTTAAAAAACGTTGCCGCCGCTCCGAGGGCACGCTCGTTCGTGTCGCCGTCCATAGAAGCAAGCGTTTTCTCGACCGAGTCGGCAATCATCTCCACCACATCAACGGCGATGGCATCGAGCAGGCCGTCAACCGTACCGAAGTGTACGTAAAAGGTCTTGCGGTCGACATTTGCCTCACGCGCGATGGCACTCACCGTAATGTCGGCAAGCGGCTTATCCATCAACAGGCGCTCAAACGCAGAAAGGATGGCATTGCGGCTGCGAACGATGCGGCGGTCGAGGCGCGGTTTGCTGGTGGGCATGGACGTGTCCCTTCAGAATGCGAGCATTCATCAACAGATGAGAGTTAATCTACGTAAGAGGATTATCCCCCATCCGGCACAAAAATGCCCGGCAACATGAAGAACGCACGACCAACTATTACGCCTTAGGGAGTTTCTTTTTGTTCAAAGCAGCCAGGGACACACGGATGCCATCGCCCGTCTGGCGCACATAGGCCTTATGCGCCGGTTTGGCGGCTCCAGAAGCCTTCTGAGCATGCTGATTGGGATCCACGGTAACCGCATGCACAGGATGGGGCTTTGCAGGCTTAGAGGACGTCTGAGGCGTTCGTCCGAGCTTGCGCATCACGCGATCCCAGCGTGCATGGATACTCTCGTTGTGAGCGCTCTTGAGGCCCAGCAGGGGCGCGGCCAAAATAGTCGGCGCGATAAACGTAATGAGGCGCCACAGCAGA
>CABSMB010000367.1 GCA_902478705.1 uncultured Collinsella sp.
GTTCTAGCCACACGCGCATGCCGGAGCGTATCTACTCATTGCGATCGTTTCATCTTTGGAAAGGATATTTCCATGGACGCTAAGTTTACCGAGCTCGTCGAGCAGCTGAACGGCCTCGATTTTAAGGGTATGTACGGCAGCGACTTCCTGCACACCTGGGACAAGACCACCGATGAGCTCAAGGCTCTCTACATCGTCGCCGACGCACTGCGCGAGCTGCGCGAGAACAACGTTTCGTCCAAGATCTTCGACTCGGGTCTGGCTGTCTCGCTGTTCCGCGACAACTCCACCCGTACGCGCTTCTCCTTCTCCAAGGCCGCCAACCTGCTCGGCCTTGAGCTGCAGGACCTGGACGAGAAGAAGTCCCAGATCGCTCACGGCGAGACCGTCCGCGAGACCGCTACCATGATCTCCTTCATGGCCGACGTCATCGGCATCCGCGACGACATGTACATCGGCAAGGGCGACGCCTACATGGCCGAGGTCTCCGAGTCTGTCCAGCAGGCTTACGAGGACGGCGTTTTGGATCACCGTCCCACGCTCATCTCCCTGCAGTCCGATTCCGATCACCCCACGCAGTCCTCTGCCGACATGCTCTACCTCATCAACGAGTTTGGCGGCCTCGAGAACCTCAAGGGCAAGAAGGTTGCCGTCACCTGGGCCTATTCGCCCTCTTACGGCAAGCCGCTGTCCTGCCCGCAGTCGCTGATCAGCCTTCTGCCCCGCTTTGGCATGGACGTCACCCTGGCCCACCCCGAGGGCTACGACCTCATGCCCGAGGTCGTTGAGCGCGCCAAGGGCTATGCCGCCGAGTCCGGCACCACCTTTAAGCAGGTCAACACCATGGCCGAGGCCTTCGAGGGCGCCGACATCGTGATCCCCAAGAGCTGGGCTCCGTTTGCCGCCATGGAGAAGCGCACCAACCTGTACGCCGAGGGCGACGACGCCGGCATCGCTGCGCTCGAGAAGGAGCTACTCGCCCAGAACGCTACGCATCAGGATTGGTGCTCCACGACCGAGCTCATGGAGAAGACCGCCAACGGCCAGGACACCATCTTTATGCATCCGCTGCCCGCCGACATCTCCGGTGTCTCCTGCGAGCACGGCGAGGTCAACGCCGACGTCTTCGACATGCACCGTGTGGGCATGTACAAGGAGGCCAGCTACAAGCCGTACGCCATCGCAGCCATGATGTTCCTGCAGAAGGTTGCCGATCCCGCCGCTACCCTCAAGGCCCTCGACGAGCGCAACACCGCCCGTTGGTTCCAGGCCTAAAGCTGGGCTGAGAAATGGCTAAGCGTATTGTTGTCGCCTTGGGCGGAAACGCCCTCGGCGCCAACCTTCCCGAGCAGATGGAGGCCGTCAAGACGACTTCCAAGGCTATCGTCGACCTGATCGAGGAAGGCAACGAGGTTGTCGTCGTACATGGCAACGGCCCCCAGGTGGGTATGATCGCCAACGCGATGGCAGAGCTCACGCGCTCTAACCCTCAAAAGTACATTCCCTGCCCGCTGTCCGT
>CABSMB010000368.1 GCA_902478705.1 uncultured Collinsella sp.
TGGTCGCTGAGCTGCTCGATGCCGTTGCCGCACTCGAGGAGCGCGAGATGAGCTGCGACATCGTGTTTCTCGAGGCCTCTGACGAGGTGCTGATCCGTCGTTATAGCGAAAACCGCCGCCGCCATCCCATTGCCAAGCCGGGGGAGACTACGGCCGATGCGATTCAGCGCGAGCGCCTGCAGCTGCAGGGTGTGCGCGATCGAGCCGATATGATCATCGACACGAGCCGCCTGCGCACCTCTGCCCTGCGCAACAAATTGCGCATGGCGTTCTCCGAGTTGTCCGACCAGCAGCTCATGGACGTTCACGTGTTCTCGTTTGGCTTTAAGCACGGTATGCCCGTCGAGGCGGACATTATGATCGACGTTCGCTTCCTGCCCAATCCGTTCTACGATCCCGAGATGCGCACGATGACCGGTCTCGATAAGAAGGTTTCCGACTTTGTTCTGGACCATCCCAAGACCCAGGAGTTCTGGAAGGCCTGGACGCAGCTGCTCGATACGGTCATGCCCGGTTATATCGCGGAGGGCAAGCCGCAGCTTTCTATTGCTATCGGTTGCACGGGCGGCCAACACCGCAGCGTCGCCATCGCCGAGGCCACGGCACGTTATTTGGAAGGCGCCCAATATCACGTGAGCATTTCCCATCGCGACCTGTCGCGCGCCAACACGAAAGCATAGGCCTGCATGTCGTTTACCGCCGAGGTGCGTGACGAGCTCGCGCGCTGCGAACCCGAATGTGAATACTGCGATTTGTCGACGCTTGCCGCCCTGACGCGTGTGAGCGGTACACTTTCGCTGGCCGGCTCCGGGCGGTATCGTTTGACGGTCGCGACCGAGACGGGCGCCGTCGCACGCACGATGATCACACTGACGCATCGCATCCTTAAACTCAAAACGGAATTTACTGTTCGTAAATCGGTCTTGCATAAGGTCCGTAACTATCTCATTACCCTGCCCGATCAACCCGACCTGGACAAGGCTCTGGTGCTGCTGGGCATTCTAGACCGCAGGGGAGGACTCGTCGCCGGTGTTCCCCGGCACATCGTTGCCCGTCCCTGCTGCAGGCTGGCCTACATCCGCGGCGCGCTCATCGCCGGCGGTTTCGTGGCCGATCCCCGCGGCGACTTTCATTTGGAGATCGCGGTGCAGGGCGAGCAGTATGCCCGGGGACTTTGCGATCTATTGGAGCAGATTGGGGTCCATGCGCGCGTTAACGCGCGGCGCGGATCCTTTGCTGTCTACATTAAGAGCGCCGAGGAGATCGAACAGCTCCTAAAGCTGGTCGGCGCCAAGCGCAGCGTTGCCGAGATTGAGGAAGCGCGCGCGGTAAAATTGGTTAAGAACGATGTGAACCGTCGCGTGAACGCCGAACTCGCCAACCAGACCAGAAGCGCCGGTGCCGCCCAGCATCAGCTTGCGTTGATCGATGAGCTCGAACAGCGGGGTTTGCGCGACACGCTTCCGGATGCCTTGGCGGTCTTTTGCGACCTGCGCGAGCGC